>NZ_JBHGXH010000106.1:0-3429 GCF_041936445.1 Candidatus Darwinibacter acetoxidans
AAGGTGCACCTGAAAACACTGGCCAGCAAATAGCCTATTCAGCAGCGGACAGGGGTTTAGCCCCTGTTTCTTTTTTGGCGACAAGAACGCTTTCCTGCCACGGTTTCGTCCTGTAAACCCAATAGCCGTACAGGCAGATGATGAGGTTGCTGAAACTCATGGAAAACCAGATGCCCGTGGAACCCCAGGAAGTGAACCGCCCCAAAAGCACGATCATGGGCAGGCGCACCAGCCACAGCCGGCCCACGTTCATGTTCATGGCGTACTTGGTGTGACCCGTCCCCTGGTAGAGTCCGGAAAAGGCACTGAAGATGCCCATGAGGGGCATGGACACCGCCACAAACCAGAGATAGGTTAGGGATTCTGAAATCACCTCTGGGTCATCCCGGGCTTGCATGAAGAAGAGGATAATGGGCTCGTCAAAGGCGATGAGGATGATGCAGCCCACAACACCAATGAGCACAGCCAGCTTCACGGCTTTGAAAAAGGCCTCTTTGACCCTGGCCATCTGGTCCGCCCCCATATTCTGCCCCACAATGGCCGTGAGGGCGTGGCCCATACCCGTGGCCGGCTGCATCACCAGGGAGGTAATGCGATTCACCAGGCCGTAGGCGGCCAGCACCGCCGTTCCGTAGGAAGCGATAAAGGCGTTGAAGGCGGCAAAACCCAGAGCTTCCCCTGACTGGCCGATGCTTGCCGGCAGGCCCACTTGGACCATCTCTTTCACTATTCCCCGCTGGAAGCGAAAGCCTTTGAAATCTGGTTTTAGTCGATTCTTCCCTCCCAGCACGAGTAAAGCCCCTGCCGCGGCCAGAAGGGCCCTGGACAAAACGGTGGCCCAAGCCGCTCCGGCTAAGCCCCAGTTAAAGGTAAAGATGAAGATGGGGTCCAAAATGGCGTTGAGGATGGCCGATGCGGCGCTGAAGATCATGGGAGTGATGGTATCCCCTTGGGCGTGCAGCATGGAGTAGATGGCGAAGTACAGGAAGACGGCGGGCAGCTCAAAAAAGATAATCCGCAGGTAGAGGATGCTCAGTTCAGCTAGCTCGCCTGCGCCGCCCATCAGTCCCACGATGAGCGGCGCAGACAGATAACCCACCGCGGCAAAGAGGAGGGATATGAGCAGGGAGAGGGCGGTCAGTTGGGCGGAGTACTCCCTGGCCCTGGACTCTTGGCCCGCACCCAGGAGTTGGGAGAGGAGGGAAGTACCAGCCACGGATAGGCCGCTCCCTAAAGAGACAAAGATCCAGTTCACCGGCCACACAAAGGTTGTGGCGGCAAAGTGCACAGAAGAGATTCTGCTCACCCAGAGACCGTCCACCAGGTTGTAGAGGGTTTGGATCAAGCTGTTGATGATAATGGGGGTGGAAAGATAGACAAGTACCCTGTACATGCCGCCTTTGAGGATGAGCTCCGTCCTATCCTTTGCCACTGCCTTTATCCACCTTGCTGTGTTTGGTTATGGCCATTATATCACTGATCTCCGCCCCGGAACAGTAGAAACGCCCTGGGTCTCACCGCTTTTCCTGTTTGAGCCTGCGGGAAAGGACAATTTCGGCCCCACTCACCAGCAGCGCAAAGCCCACCAGGGTGCCGAAGGTGGTGCGGAACAGGGGTGTGAGCCCGATTAGGTAGGCTGTGAGAGCCGCGGCGATGCCCTGCAGGACCGCGGCAAAAGCCGGAGACATGGCCTGGCGCGCCGCCTCGCCTAGATATGTGATGATCCAAGCAGTGGGCAGAGCATATAACACCACCTTCCACCAGGGATTGGAGTCGAAGAGGCTGAGCAGCAAAAGGCCCAGGATGGTCAGGAGCAGGAATTGCCCCAGCAGATGGCTCTTGGGGAACATGGCTTTTCCTCCCGGTTTGGTATGGGAAAAAGGGTCTTGACAACAGCTCCCACCGCGCATACAATATTAGTGCACTAGTGGACTAGTGCACTAGCGGGGAAGGGGGTAGGCGATTGGACATGAAGTTTACCACATCCATACCAATATACTTACAGATCATGGATGAAATTAAACGCCAGATCGCCACAGGCGTCCTCAAGCCTGGAGATAAGCTGCCTTCCCAGCGGGAGTTGGCAGCACAGCTCAAGGTCAATGCCAATACGGTGCAGAGGGCCTATCGTGAGATGGAGGTGCTGGGTCTCGTGGAAACCCTGCGGGGACAGGGCACTTTTGTCCGGCGCAGCCAAGCGATTGTGGAGGAGACCAGAAGGGAGCTACTGAGCCGGCTGGTGGATGACTTCGCTTGCGCCATGCGCTCTCTGGGCTTTGACCGAGGGGAGGCCTTGGAGCTGGTGCGCAGCGCCTTTGAAAGGATAGAAGCCGGGGAAGGGGTGGAGGAGCAGTGAGCACAGGAAGACAGGCGCTGGTGGTGCGCGACCTAAGGAAAAGGTATCCCAGGGTGGAAGCTCTGAAAGGCATCAGTTTGAGCGTGCCCACCGGGGAGATCTGGGGACTGCTGGGTCCCAACGGCAGCGGTAAATCCACGTTTCTCAAGTGCGTAGCTGGCTTACTCAGGCCAGATGGGGGAGAGCTGGAAGTTTTGGGTGCGCCGCCTTCCCGCAGAACCAAGGAGCAGCTGGCCTACGTGCCAGAAGTGGAGAATTTGTACCGCTGGATGACCGTGAGCCAGGTGCTGGATTTCACCGCGGCTTTTTACCCCGATTGGCAGGGGGAGAGCGCCCTAGAGCTGTTGGAATTCATGCGCCTGGAGCCCAATGCTAAAGTAACCGCCTTGTCCAAGGGTATGCGGGCGCGGCTGCGGCTGATTACGGCCCTGGCTCGCAGGGCACCGTTGATTCTCCTTGATGAACCCTTCAGCGGGATCGATCCTGCCTCCCGGGAAAGGATTGTGGAGGGCATAGCCCGCCAGTTTAAGGGGGAGGAACAGACCATGATCATCTCCACCCATGCCGTGGGGGATGCGGAACGGCTCTTCGACGCAGTGGTCTTTCTCCAGGAGGGTACCATCACTCTTCAGGGCAATGCCGAGGATTTGCGCAGCCGCCATGGCAAGTCCATCAATGATCTCTTCAAGGAGGTTTTTGCCTGATGAAACGCTTCTGCAAGCTGTTGCGCAAGGATCTGGAAGCGAGCCGTATGCCGGTGCTTTTCCTCTCCGGAGCTACCCTGGCCCTCATGGCTTACGTGCGCCTGCGTCTGGCGAATTCTCCCGTGTTCGTGGAGACTGCGGAGAGCTACTGGCCATCGGGGTATCTGGTACTTGCCCTGATTCTGCCCATCACGTTCTTTCCCCTATGGTTGGTCTGGCGCTCCCTGCAAACCCTGCGCAGCGAATGGCGCGAGGATACCATCTATACGCTCATGGCCCTTCCCGTTCCGGGCTGGCAGGTGATGCTGTCGAAACTTGTTGGCCTCTGTGTGGAGTACACCACTTTGTTCATCGTTACCGTGGGGGGAT
>NZ_JBHGXH010000107.1:0-23716 GCF_041936445.1 Candidatus Darwinibacter acetoxidans
GCGAAGTCGGCACCGAACTGCTCCACGGCAAAGCGGTTCGCCCCCCGCCCGATCTCTTCATCGGGGGTGAAGGCGATTTTGATCGTGCCGTGTTTGATGCTCTCATCGGTGAGCAGGATCTCCGCCATGGTCAAAATCTCGGCGATGCCGGCCCGGTTATCCGCGCCCAGCAAGGTGGTCCCGTCGGTCACCACCAAATCCTTGCCCACATAATCCCGGAGAACGGGAAATTCAGCGGGGCTGAGCACGATGTTCTCCTCGGCGTTGAGGAGAATCTCTCCACCGTCGTAGTTCTCCACCACCCGGGCCTTGATGTTCTGGTAAGGTACATCCCGCACCGTGTCCATGTGGGCGATAAAGCCGATGACCGGTCCCTCCCAGTTGGGTATGTTGGCTGGCAGGGTGCCGTACACATAGCCATGCTCGTCCACGTGGGCATCTGCAATGCCCAGGCCGAGCATTTCCTCAACCAGAGCCCGGGCGAAGTCCAGCTGCTCCGGTGTGCTGGGGCAGCTGGAGCTGGTGCCATCCGATGCTGCCGGGTAGTTCGTATACCGCAAAAGCCTCTCGTAAGCCCGCATTGTTCTTCCTCCCTTTACTACGCAGTACTCTCAGTGATTCTTCGAGGCGGCCCGCGCTTTACCTGCCGCCCTGCCAGTTTTTCAAGGCCGCCCGGATGGAACGGCTCATCTCCTGGGCAAAGGCACTGCCCGTCTTGCGGGCATACATCAACTGGCCGAAGTTGGCCGCGCCGAAGCGGTTCTTGGCGGGAAAGTCCTGCTCCACCCCTGCGAACATCTGCCGCAGCTCAGCCCCGGCCAAGCGGCGGTAGCCCTCCCGGTGGACGATGTACTCCTGGGCGAAACGGGGGCGCGGCCTCCGCTGATAGTCGTGGGGATAATAACCCAGGCAGAGCATGGCTGCGGGAAAAGTGTACTCAGGCAGGTTCAAGAGCTCCCTGTGCACTTCATAGTTCTCCATGATATCCCCGATATAGCAGCTGCCGATCCCTAGGCTTTCCGCGGCCAAGACCGCGGTCTGCGCGGCGATCAGCGCATCATCCAGGGCAATAAAGAGCTCGCCCACATCAGGTTCCCGCCAGCTGAGTCCTTTCTCGGCACAGAACTTTGGAACTTGGCAGAGGTGGAAATAGTCGAACCACCGCTGGTAGTCCGCTAAGAACACGAGAATGAGCGGCGCCTTGGCGATGAAGGCCTGGTTATCGCAGGTTTGGCTCAGCCTTTCCTTGGTGGCCTGATCCTCGATCACCAAAACGGAGTAGAGCATCATGTTGCCCGCAGTGGGGGCGCGCAGCACAGCTTCCAGCAAAACTTGCAGGTCTTCGGCGCGAATGGGTTCATCCCGGTACACCCGCAGGGAACTTCGCCCGTGAATTGTCTGGAGGACTGGGTTGATGGTGAACAGCTCCTTTCGTGAGAGTGGACTATCAAGGTGGGAATTCGGGGCCGCTGCGCCACTTCCTCTTCGTTCCTCGGGAAGAAGATGCGCACCCAGTGTACTTTTCTGCAGGGTAAGGTGATCTTTGGGGCGAATATGGGCAGTGGTGTATATTGTACCATCAGCCGAAGGACTCGGCTATTCCCAACAGAAGGGGATGACGTCGTAGGATGAAGACCTAGCGGTTAAGCAAAGAGTTGCGGTTAGCGTCAGTCGGAGTGCATCGTCTCAAACGGAGGGATAAACATGAACTGGTTTGCCATATCGGTTGTTGTTGCTCTGCTGTCGTTTGCCACCGCTGCTTGGTTGTACACCTGGGTGAGCAGACAGAATCCCGGTACCAAGAAAACGCAGGAAATCGCCGCGCTGATCCGGGAAGGGGCTAATGTGTTCTTGGCGCGGGAGTATCGCTTGCTAAGCTACTTCGTGCTGATCGTGGCGGTAGCTATTCTACTCTTCCTGCCCCAGCCCATCTGGCACGGGGAACCCAAACGGAACATTTTCATGGCCATAGCTTACATCGCCGGTTCCGTGTTTTCGGGTCTGGCAGGGAAAATTGGCATGAATATAGCCACCATTGCCAACTCTAGGACAGCCACCGCAGCTACCGAAAGCATGGAAAAATCCTTTATGATCGGCTTTAGGGGCGGAGCGGTCATGGGCATGGCCGTGGTCGGCGCGAGCCTCCTCGGTGTTACGGGCATCATGATCTTGACTGGCGATGCGGCCATGACCTTGGGCTTCAGCTTCGGAGCCTCTTCGCTGGCCCTCTTTGCCAAAGCGGGCGGCGGCATCTTCACCAAAACCGCGGATATCTCCGCAGATCTCGTGGGTAAGGTTGAACTGGGCATCCCCGAAGACGACCCGCGCAACCCCGCGGTTATCGCAGACAACGTAGGGGACAACGTGGGGGACGTGGCTGGCATGGGCGCAGACCTCTTTGACTCCCATGTAGCCTCCCTCTCCGCAGCTGTGGTGCTGGCCTTGGCCCTAGATGGGGGAGTTGGCAAATTCACGCAGATGGTCTTCTGCTACGCAGCATCTGGCCTTTTAGCCTCCATCATCGGTGTACTGGTGGCCAGGATCAGCAAGGGCGCCGATCCCACCGCGGCTTTGAACAAACTGACCTACATCACCACCGCGGTCTTCGTGGCCATCACCGGTCTGGCCACCGCCATCTTCGACTTCAGCTGGCGTTACTGGGCAGCAGCCATGCTGGGACTGGGCGTAGGCGTAATCATCGGTATTGCCACCGACTATTTCACCAACGACCTGCGCAAGCCGGTGCAGCAGGTGGCTTCCGCGTCGCAGTCGGGACCTGCTTTCACCATGATCTCCGGTATGAGCTACGGCTTCTTGAGCGTTTTCCCGGCCCTGATTGGCATTGCCGTCTCCGCCCTGGGTGCCTTCCTGATCACAAATAGTGTGGATCCCACCACCATCACCGACGCGCTGTTTGGGATCTCGGTGGCAGCGGTGGGAATGCTCTCCATCGTGGGCATGATCATCTCCAACGACGCCTACGGGCCCATTGTGGATAACGCCCGGGGTCTGGTGGAAATGGCTGACCTGGGTGAGGAAGCGCTGGACATCACCGATGCCCTGGACAGCGCGGGCAACACGGTGAAAGCCATTACCAAGGGTTTCGCCATTAGTGCCGCCGGTTTGACTGTGATCGCCCTGTTGGGCGCGTTCCTCTCCGAGGCCAACGAAGTTCTGGCGGCCAGGGGCCTGGAGCTGCTGCAAGGCTTTGATGTTATGGATCCCCTGGTCTTCTTCGGCCTGATTGTGGGATCCGCTGTTCCCGCCGTCTTCTCTGCCCTGCTCATGCTGGGTGTAAACCGCAATGCGGAACGCATGGTCGCGGAGATCCACAGACAGTTCGAAACGATGCCGGGCATTAAGGAGGGCAAAACTAAGCCGGACTATGCCCGCTGCATTGATATTGCCACCACTGGCGCCTTGAGGGAGCTCATCCCCGCGGGGCTCATGGCCATCCTGGCCACCCTGGCGGTGGGCTTTATCGGCGGTGTCCGAGCCATTGGCGGGTTCCTCGCCGGCAATATCGTTAGCGGCCTGCTCATTGCCTTGTTCATGAGCAACTCCGGTGGCCTGTGGGACAATGCCAAAAAGTATGTGGAAGCAGGCAACTTCGGCGGCAAGGGCTCCGCGGCCCACAAAGCTGCGGTTGTGGGCGACACGGTGGGCGACCCGTTTAAGGATACAGCGGGCCCATCCATCAACACCCAGATCACCGTCGTCTCCCTGGTCTCCTCCCTGGCCGCAGGGCTGTTTATCCTCTTTTCCATCTTCTAGAAGTGACGGAGGCTGGCCCGCATAGCGGCCAGCCTCCCTTTTTCGTCCTCAGCTCCAACAAGCATGACCTTCCATTAACCTGCAGTACTGCCCTTCACCCCCACTCTCCCCAGGGCCCTGATGCGCTGACCCAAGGTGGGATGGGAAGCATACAGCAGCACCGAGAGGGGGTGGGGATTGAGGTTGATCAGATTCTCCCGGTGCATGCTCTTCAGGCCGGAAATGGTCCACTGGGGATCGGTGTTTTCCGCGGCAAAACGGTCGGCCCTGTACTCTTCCCGCCTGGAGAAGTAATTGCCCACAATGCCCCAGACCAGCCCCACCGGAACAAACAGGATCTGAAAGAGAACGACGGCCAAGCCGAAATGGACTTCCGGCCAGCCGAAACCTTTAAACAGGCCAGGGCTGCTGAGCACAAGTCCCATACCCAGCGCGTACAGCGCCGAGCCCACCCCCAGCCGCACCGCACGCCCCAGCATATCGCCGTGCACCGCGTGGCCCAGCTCGTGGGCGATGACAGTTACGATCTCGTCCTCGGAAAGCTTGTCCAGGAGTGTGTCGAAGAACATCACTTCCCTGGTGCGTCCCAAGCCTGTAAACAGGGCATTCAGTTTGCTGGAGCGGGTCGAGGTGTCGATCACCGCGATGGATCTAGCGTTAAAACCGTGGGCCGCGGCCAGCTCTTCAATTCTGCTGCGCAGCGTACCTGGGGGCAGGGGCCTGGGCTTGTAGAAGAGCCGAATGGAAATCCTGCCCCAAAAGGCCCGGGCCAAAAGCAGCACCGCCAAGCTGGCCGCCCCGAGCACGAGCAGAAATGTCCAAAGCCGTCCACCAAAGCGCAGGTACAAGCCATGGGCCCCACCCACCAGCACAGCACCTAGGCCCAGGGAAGCGGCATAGCTCACCAGAAGATCGCGGACATACATCTTGACGGTGCGGCGGTTAAAGCCGTGGCGTTCTTCGATGGAAAAGATGCGGTAGGCATCCAGAGGAATGGCCAGAGCAGTGGTGAAGGTGTAGTAGATGCCCAGAAAAAGCAGGGACTGCCAGATGGGGTGGACATTCAGCCGGCCTGTCCAGTGGCTGAGGGGTTCAGCCAAGACCAGGAGAAAGGCCAAATGCACCAGCAAATTGACAGTGCTGCGCACCAAGGCGAATCTCTGGGTCTCGAAGAAATAGGACTGCCAGCGCCGGTACAGCCCTTCATCGTAGACATCCCGCACCTCAGCGGGGAGCGGCCTCTGGCTGTACCCGCGGTTGAGCACGATCAGCGCCAGATCCAAAAGATAACAAGCCACGGCGATGGAAGCAACCAGCCACTTCATGTTTTCACCTCACAGAGAGCCAAAAGCGTTGAGCACCCGGTACCGTTCCACCGCCAAAATCCCCTGCCAGTACCGGCGGGCCACGGCAAACTCTTCCGGATAGTGCTGCCAACCCCAGGTGATATCCCAGATCCCGTCTTCATCCCGATCCCGCAGATAAACGCGGAGGTTTTCCTCCACCAGAGGCTTAAGTTCTGGATAGAGGGGGTCAGCGGGACTTTTCACAAAGTCCAGAGGTAAGGGCTTGTAGCTCTTTCCCCAACTGGCCAGATCACGATCGATCACTTCCAGGATCAGAGCCCTCGCCTGCGCTTCCACTTCCCCAAAGGAACAGCCCACCTCCCCGGGGAACCTCTCCTTGAAGGGCCGGAGCAGCTTCAGACACTGCCAGTAGTTTTTCAAGCCGTGCCACTCCACACTCTCCGCTTCCAGCAGGTACTCACAGGCCGCCCCCAGAGAGGACCAGCCGAGGTCAGCTTCAGGTCCCTCCCCGCCGGACCAGTGGATCAGAAAGGCTGCCAGCTCCACACTGGGGTTAAACATCCAATCCTGCTGGGCAGCTTCCGTCCACTCCCACCAGGGAGCGTGGGGATAAGCGTTGTTTTCCGGAAGAACCGAGGGCCACATACCCGGCTGTACCTGTTTGGCCCCGAGGAGGTAGTCCCGGAGCCTGCGCACAATGCCCTCCTCGGGGTCAGCCTGGATATCCACTAAGATCTGGCCAGCCATCCAGCTGGCCATGGGTGAAGAGCGGGGCAGCCAAAAGTCCGGCTCTAGGCCGTGCCCGAATCCCCCATCCGCATTCTGAAAAGCGGCCAGACACCTGAGCACATTCTCCTTGGGGCCGCCGCTGAAGAAATACTCCCACAGGGCAAGCTCCAGCGGGCGGCCGTAGCGCCGCAGCCATGCGTAGGCCCGTTCCATGTTGTTCTCCTCCTTAAGCTAAAACTCTGGCCACTGCCCGCACGGGGCAGCCCTCCGCGCAGATCTTGAGGGGAAAGGCTATCACCTCAAAGCTGGACAGCTGCTCAAGCTGTTCCAGATTGGTTAGATTCTCCAACAGGGGAATTCCCGCACCCAGCAGGGTCTTGTGGACCAGGAATGGAGGACCATCGGGGGAAGGCAGATCCATGCCTAGAAGCTTGATCCTGCGCTGAACGAAAAAGCGGGCCAGTTCTTCGTGGACCGTGGGGTGCTGCTGGAAGTAAGCTGCTGTACCCCAAGCTGCGCTGTGGCCGGTCCAGAGCAGGACAACGTCATCCTCGCCAACTAAACTTCCGTACTCAGCCCGGTACCTGATGGGATCCTCACCCCGCACATCCAAAAGGCGCCCTCTGCCTGCAAACAGATCCAGGGGCAGATCGGCAATCATCCTGCCCTCGGCTAAAAAATGCAGGGGGGCATCCAGGTGAGTTCCGGCATGCAAGCCGGTCTGGAGGGCATAGAGGGTGTACCCGTCTTTGGCCGCGCTGCGCTTTTCCCGCAGCACAACCGGATCGTCCCCTGGGTAAACCGGCATTTGGTGCTGATAGGGATGGCTGAGATCGTAAATCCTAGACACGGCATCACTTCCTATCTGGCAGTTTGGCTAAATACTCCACCAATTCTTGGCGGCTTCCATGGGCGATGTGGGAATAGTCCATGCCCTGGGGATTGATCAGGTTGTCGGTGACCAAGAACAGCTCCATACCCAGCTGCACAGCGGGCAGATCTTCCACCAGATCGTTACCCACCATCAGGCACTCCTGCCCCTGGGCACCGATCACCTCCAGGATCTCCAGGAAGTAACCGGGGTTGGGCTTGGTGAAACGGCAGTTCTCGAAGGTTGTGATCAGCACAAAATCCGCCGGATCTAAACCTGCCCAGGCCACCCTCTCCAGGGTAGCCATCCGGGGAAAGAGAGGATTGGTGGCCAGCACTAAGGGATAGCCTTTGGCCTTCAACAGCTGCACTGCCCGGCGGGCCCAGGGGCAGGGCTGGACAATCCGGGCCAGCCCGCGAAACTCGTTGCGGTAAAAGTCTTCAAACATCTGGAGATGGTCCTCCTGCTCCCCGCCGAAACGGGAGAGGAACAGCTGCCAGAAGCGCTCTTCGTTAGTCATGGACCCATCGTTTGCGATCATGGCTTCCACCCCGGCCATGACCACATCCACCAACTTATCAGGTTCATAGCCGCAGGCGGCGGCCTTCAGGGCCAGCTCTCCCAGGTATTCCTGGAGGAAAAGATCCATATCCATGGGCAGCAAAGTTCCATCCAGATCAAACAGCACCGCTCTCAAGCTAATCCACCTCGCCTAAGCCGGCGGCCGCCTCCGCTCCAGACTTTGCGGTCAGATTCGCCATCACCTCGGCGTACACCTGCTCCACTGGCCAGCGGTCCCGCACAGCTGTGGAAAAATAACCCTGGGCAAAAAGATCCCCTCCCACCTGCACCCCCGCCGGGCAGTGGGCGCGCCAGGCGCCCAAGGTCCTCTGCTGCTTGGGGTGCTGTCGCTCCAGTTCAAAGGCGGTGGAAAGAGCGATTTGAAACACTTCCAGGGGAGACTCTTCCCAAAGCAGAGTGATCCGCTTACCCACCAGGTAAGGCGTTGCCCTGCTCAAAACCGCCGAGCCAGCCACGCCATCCCGAGCTGCGTAGCGAACCTGTTTCAGGCCCGTCATGGCGATGGCACCGAAACACATGGGACAGGGCTCCAGGGTGGTATACAGTGTGTAATCAGTGGTATTATGCTCAGCTATCCTTAATCTGCTCAAGGCCACCATCTCCGCATGGGCCAGATCCGTTCCGGCTAAGGGAGTAACGGTATGGTCATCAAAGATGGCGTTTTGACCCCGGGCCACCACCTGTCCAGCTCCATTGACAATCAAGCAGCCCACAGGGACATTCCCCCGGCAAAAGGCCTCCCAGGCCAGGGCAAAGGCCTCCCGCCAGAGGGGATCGATCTGCATAAACATGACAAGACCCCCTGCCATGCGTTCTTTCCAGGCTACTTCGACCCCGAACGGCTGTTTCCTGTTTTGTGCACCGACGATTTTCGAAAGAAAGATCTCCCCTTGTCCCCAGGGTCCTTTCCCCTGTTGTTACAATAGTGTATAATGAAGTTAACAGGATGTAATACGGAGGGGAAATGATGACCAAAGAGTATGAGATGATGGGTTTTTCCACCAAGGCCATTCACGGAGGACAGGAGAAAAATGCAGCTGGAGCGCTGGTTACCCCTATTTACCAAGCTTCCACCTTTGTGTTCGAATCCGCCCAGCAGGGAGCAAGAAGGTTCGCGCTGGAAGAGGAGGGTTACATTTATACCCGCTTGGGTAACCCCAACGCCGCGGAGCTGGAGCGCAAAGTCGCCCTGCTGGAAGGGGGTGAGGCGGCCCTGGCCACCGGCTCAGGGATGGGTGCCATTACCTCAGCCCTCTGGACCGCCCTGGAACCGGGGGATCACGTGGTGGCGGGCCAAGCGCTTTACGGCTGCACTTTTGCGTTCTTAAGTCACGGGGCCAGCAAATACGGAATTGAGACCACTTTTGTGGATGTCTCCGATCTGGAGGCGGTGCGCAGGGCACTGAGGCCTAATACTAAGGTAGTCTATCTAGAAAGCCCGGCTAACCCCACCATGACCATCGCCGATATCGAAGGCATCAGCCAGCTGGCCCATGAGATCCCAGGCTGTATGGTTTTTGTGGATAATACCTACTGTACACCTTACCTGCAGAGGCCCCTGGAGCTGGGGGCAGATGTGGTGCTGCACTCCGCCACTAAGTACCTAAATGGCCATGGTGATGTGATTGCCGGCCTCGTTGTGGGCAGCAAGGAGTTCATCGATCAGGTCCGCTACTATGGGATCAAAGATATAACAGGCGCGGTACTCAGCCCCTTCGATGCCTACTTGGTCTGCCGGGGCCTGAAGACTTTGGCCCTGCGCATGGAGCGGCACTGCGCGAGTGCCCAGCAGGTGGCGCAGTTCCTGGAAAGCCACCCGGCTGTGGGCGCGGTTTACTACCCGGGGCTGGCCAGTTTCCCCCAGCGGGAGTTGGCCCAAAAGCAAATGCGCCTGCCCGGCGGCATGATCTCCTTCGAACTGAAGGGAGGCGTGGAAGCGGGGGTGACCCTCATGAACAACGTCAAGCTGTGCACCCTGGCGGTGAGCTTGGGCGATACGGAAACCCTCATCCAGCACCCAGCCTCCATGACCCATTCCACTTACCCACCGGAGGAACGGGCCAAGTGCGGCATTTCCGACGGCCTGGTGCGGTTATCGGTGGGCCTGGAGGATCCGGAAGACATCATCCGGGATCTCCAGGCGGTCCTGGATACCCTAGCCTAAAGAGCGACACCACCAGCACAAAGCTGGTGGTGTTTCTACACTAATAATAGTAGTCGCTGTATTAGATGCAAGGGAGGTCCAGAGACAGGAAATCTATCGCCTAGGATGGACTTCCCGGGGCCTTCTCTTTGGCCCTACACGGCAAGCGGCGGTGGCGGCGCTTCCACCAAAGCGGCGATGTGCTGGCAAGGAATGGCCACCCTCTGCCACCCATCCAGATCGGCCACTGGACGCCGCAGCACGAGATAGGTCTCCTGCACCTGCCTCAGCTGCCATTGAGTATCCATCAGAAACTGATCATCATTGGTGAGCAGTACAAAAACCCAGCGGTTGATGAAGTTGGCCCACGCTTCTGGGCAGCGACAGCAGAGATTTCTCACACCCATGCTCATCCCTCCTTCTTCCCCACTATATGAGCGGGGCCGGTGGAGAGCCATGGCCCTGGAGTACTGATTGCAAAGCCCACCGGCGAGAATCGGGAACGGTACGCTAGGGCAGCCCGCCGGCTGGACAGTACTATGGATCAATTAAGCTCCTTGGAGGTACTGCCATGGCTGAACAAAGGCGCATCGGTCTGCTCACTCCCTTTTTCCAGCCCATCCCCGCCTATGGGGGGCCCGCATCGAGACTCGGCGTGGAACTGGCCATCGTCACGCCCCGGCGCATCAACTGGTCAACTGAAGAGGTTGAGGCCCTGGTTTGGGATGGTGCCAGCTGGCAGCTGGCCACTGTGCCCCTGCCCAGGGCGTTTTATAACCGCTTCTACGGCCCCAAGCCCCAAGTGGTAAACCGCCTGGAACTCCTGGTGGGAAAAAACAAGGTCTTCAACCATGTCACCCGCTTCGACAAACTGACCATTCACCAAGCCCTAAGCCGCTCGCCACTCCTGCCCCACCTGCCCCGCAGTCAGGGTTACAGCCCGGAAGGCCTCCGCGGACTGCTGAAAGACCTGGGACAGGTCATCCTCAAACCCCGCACAGGGCACATGGGCCTGGCCATCTACCTCATCAGAAAACGTGGGAAGAGGGTGCTGGTGCACCACGGCACCCAATCTCCCATCGCGACCTTTGGGGGAGTAGATGAACTGCTCACCTGGCTGGAGGAGGCGGCCGACAGCGGCTGGCTGATCCAGCAGTTTATACCAGCAGCCGCCATCGACGGCCGGATCTTCGATGTGCGCATCTTGGTTCAGAAAGACGCGGCCGGCACCTGGCAGCCCTCCGGTGCCCTCAGCCGCGTGGCCCTGCGCTACTCCTATATCACCAACGTCAGCCAAGCCATCCTGCCGGCCGCCAGGGCTCTGGAGCAGGCTTTCCCAGAAACGTCCTTCCTCCCGCAGCTGGAGGAGTTGAGCCTCAAGGCCGCCCAGCTGGCGGAGGGGGCCCTGGGTTCCCTGGGCGAAGTGAGCGTGGACTTCTGCCTGGACACAGCCGGAAAGATCTGGATTATTGAACTAAATGGCAAACCGATGAAAAGCATGTTTGGAGCATTGGGTGCTACCGAACTTGTGAAAAGGGTTTACGAGAGCCCCCTGAGCTACGCTTTACACCTCTGTTCTTCCGTCGGATGAAGGGTTATCGGAGTGTGCCCGCGGGCACAAACCGGCACAAATCAACAATTTCTTAGCAGGATTTTAGCCTTAAGTCTTTAATTATTACCGTGGGCGCGAGGGAATAACCTATTCAGCGCGCTTTTAAGAAGGATATTCGCTTCGGACGTGGAATTACATTCGCAAGCTTTACCTGGACTAAGTGGAAGAATCGTACGGTGCGTGGTGCACCAAGGGGGTGATCGCTGCTAGCGAGTGTCGGGGATTGTCGGAATCGTGTTCATCATAATTTCAGATAAGGAAGGTGACCTGTATTGTTCAAGCGGAAGACAACCTTTGTGTTGTTAGCGGTTGCATTAGTCTGCATCCTCTCCTTCGGCGCCTTGGCCCAAGAGAAGAGGATGGGAACCTGGGTAGATGAAGTAATCATTGTCGAAGAGCCGAACATCAACACCGCTATTTCCCGTCTGCAAACTGGTGACATCGACATTTATGCATCCACCAGCTCCGATGCCGTTCCTTTCCAAACGGTCATCGAGGATCCGAATCTCGACTACTATGTAACCTTCGGTTCCTACAGCGAGCTCACCTTTAACCCGGTGCTGCATTTTGAAGATGGCAGCCTGAACCCCTTCGGAATCCGCCGGGTACGCGAGGCGATGAACTACATCATCGACCGCGACTACATCGCCCAAGAGCTCTACGAAGGTCTGGCACAGCCGAAGACTCTCATGCTCAACCCCGCTTATGTTGACTATGCCCGCGTGGTTGAGACTGCCCGTGCCCTCGAGTTCAAGTATGCCCACGACTTCGAGACCGGCAAGCAGATCATTTGGGAAGAGATGATGAACCACGGTGCCAAGCTGGTTGATGGTATCTGGCATTACAACGACCAGCCCATCGAAATCATCATCCTGGCCCGTATCGAGGACCAACGCCGTCTGGTGGGCGACTATGTATCCGAGCAGCTGAGCAAGCTGGGCTTCGCCACCAGGGTAGACTACCGCACCAGTGCTGAGGCCTCCCCCATCTGGCTATTGGGTGATCCCGCACTTGGCCAGTGGCACGTCTACACCGGCGGTTGGGTAGCCGGTGCCGTATACCGTGACCAGAGCCATATCTTCCGCCAGATGTTCCATCGTGCCGGTCAAGCCTCCCCGCTCTGGTTGGCCATGGATCCCATTCCTGAGCTGGAAGAGCTCTGCGAGATCCTCTACTACAAGAACTTCTCCTCCATGGAAGAGCGCAACGATCTCTACGCTCGTGCCCTGGAGCTGTCGCTGCTGGATTCGCCACGCGTTTACACGATAGACGAGATTTCCTACATTCCTCGCCGTGCCGAGATCTCCGTGGCATCTGACTTGGCTCAAGGTATCGGTTCCACCCACCTCTGGCCCAGCACCATCCGCCGCGGCGAGGAAATCGGCGGCACCATCCGCATGGGTTCCCAGCAGGTACTGGTTGAGCCTTGGAACCCCGTAGCCGGTTCCAACTGGTCCTTCGACCAGCTGGCCATCAGGGCCACCTTCGACCGTGGCTTTGTGTCCAACCCCTACACCGGTAACTACATGCCGCACAGGATTGAGCGCATCGAAGTGACCGTGGAGGAAGGCCTCCCTGTGGCCAAGTCTCCAGAGTCCGATTGGGTAACCCTGGAGTTTGCTGAAGAAATCGTAGTACCCGAGGATGCTTGGCTGTACTGGGATGGTAACGAGCAGCGCTTCATCACCGTCGGCGAGAAGTATCCCGAAGGCTTGACCGCACCACGGAAGACTGTGGTATACTATCGTGAGGATCTGTATGACACAGTACTGTGGCATGACGGCAGCAAGTACAGCATCATGGACATCCTCCTGCCCACCATCCTCAGCTGGGATCAGGCATTTGAGGGCAGCGAGCTGTACGATGAATCCGCCGCCGTTGACCTGGCAGCAGCCATGGAGAACGCCCGCGGCTGGAGAATTCTCTCGGTAGATCCGCTGGTAGTTGAGTCCTACAGCCTCAGCTGGTACGTTGACGCTGAGATGAACATCAGCGACCCGTTCGCCACCTTCTACAACTACGGCAACCAGCCCTGGCATACCTTTGCCCTGGGTATCCTGGCTGAAAGAGCCGGCGAACTGGCCTTCAGCGCCAGCAAGGCTACTCAGCTCGACATCGAATGGCTCGGCTACAACACCGGACCCAGCCTGCCGGTTCTGGCTAAGTGGCTCGACTACGCCATCGAGAACAACTACCTGCCTTGGGAGCACGTCCTGAAGGATTGGATTACCGAGGAGGAGATTGCTGAGCGTTACGCCAACGCCAAGGCCTGGTACGAAGAGAAAGGCCACTTCTGGATCGGCAACGGACCCATGTACCTCGAGAAGTGCTATCCCATCGAGAGAATGGTCCACCTCAAGAGATTCGAGCAGTACTCTGAGCCTGCCGACAAGTGGGCCATGTTCGACGAGCCTCGCATCGCTGAGGTCGAGATGTCTGGACCCAGCCGTGTGAAGGCCGGCGATGAGGTCAGGTTCGAGGTTGAGATCAGCTTCAAGGGTGAACCCTACGCAGTCGAGCACATTCAAGAAGTGAAGTTCATCGTTCTCGACGCTACGGGAGCCGTGGCTGCCAGCGGTATCGGTACGCCTGTGGCTGATGGTCTCTTCGAGATCGTCCTCACCGGCGAACAGACCGCTCAGCTGCCTGTGGGCTCCAACCGGATTGAGGCTATCGTCCTGCCCACCCTGGTGGCGGCTGCAACCTTCGACGCACACACATTCGTGACACTGCCTTAAGGTAGGAGATCCAGAATCTAAGCCTGGATTCTAGCGGAGGGCGCGGAGTCCGCGCCCTCCATTTTCTAGTCCAGATGGATACCAGGAGGTATATGACCTATGCTAAACGTGGAAGCTACACAAGCACGGGCCGTCCCAAGACGCAGCGGTGCTGGTAGTAACCTAAGCAGAGTTTTACGATACACCCTAGTGCGGGGCTTAACCCTCCTCGTCACTGTGGTGATCGCTGTTTATCTCACCATCCTCATCGCCAACGGCGGCGGCTATGTGGACCAGATGCGCATAGGCCAGATCAGGGAACAGGTGATTCTCCAAATGGGATCCGATCCCGAGATGGCCCTTCTCACTGTCCAGCAGCGCAAACAGCTCGAAGAGGAGCGCGTTAGGGTGCGCGTGGAGCAGCTGGGCTTGGACCGGCCGTTCATGATCAGGAGTTTCGAGTACCTGTGGGATGGACTAACCCTCAACCTGGGCTCCGCGGAGTATCTGCTCAGCGACAGCGGTTCTAGACAGGTACGCAATATCCTCGGAGAACGCCTGCCGTCCACTCTCCTCCTGATGGGTACCAGTCAGCTGCTTCTGTTCTTCTGTGCGCTGTTTGTGGCCCTCTTCCTCTCGCGGCGCTACGGTTCGTTCCTGGATAAACTGGTGATTGCGTTGGCGCCCAATAGCGCTGCACCCGCGTGGTTTTACGGTCTCTTCCTCATTCTTATTTTCGCTGCCCTCCTGGGCTGGCTGCCCTACGGAGGGATGATTGATGCGCCACCTCCGCAGGAGCCTCTGCCGCGGGCGTTAAGTATCGCCAAACACATGATTCTGCCGGTTCTGTCCATGTTCATCGCCAACATCTTTGCCTCGATCTATTCCTGGCGAACCTTCTTCCTCATCTATTCCAGCGAAGACTACGTGGAAATGGCCAAGGCCAAGGGCTTATCCGACCGGCAGATTGAACGCCGCTACGTGCTGCGACCCACACTACCCACCATCATCACCAGTTTCTCCCTGATGATCATCACCCTGTGGGTAGGCGCCATTGTTCTGGAAACAGTGTTTGCCTGGCCGGGCATTGGCCGATTGACGCAGCAGGCCATCAACCTCTATGACACGCCCGTGATCGTGGCCAACACCGTTATTTATGCTTATCTCTTAGCGGTCACCCTGTTCCTGCTCGACATTATCTACTCCATAGTCGATCCACGGGTGAAACTAGGTGGAGGTGGAAATAGATCATGAAGAACGCCTTGAGGCAGATTAGGAACTACCCCTCTGCAGTTTTTGGACTTTTCATTATCCTGTTCTTGGTGGCCCTGGCCATCTACGCAGTGATAGCTATTCCCTACAGTGAAGCGGTGCGGCTGTGGCGCGGCGAAGATAACGTCTGGTTGGAAACGCCGAGAAACGCCCGCCCCGCCTGGTTTAACTACTTCTACAAAGAGAAAAGGCCAGTCACCATCGTGCGCAGAACGTCCGATGAAGACGCCCAGAAAACAGTTGTGGACCTAGGCGGCGGTGTGCAAATAGTAGATACCATCCTTGAGTTCGAGTACACCTACGACCGCTTCCCCTCGGAGCTGGCCGTATTCCTGCAGGCGACCTTCCAGGCAGCCAGACCCAACGTCAACCTGATCTGGGTCACACCAGATGGCCGGGAGATCCCCCTGACTGAAATACAGGTTCGCTCCAGTGAAACCTACCGCATCTCCCAGGATTCAAGGTTGGAGCGGCGTTTGGGCGGTGTGAAGCCGGAAATCGGCCTGTTCAGCGATCCCAACAACCCCGGCAAACCGCTGAAGGGTACCTACAAAGTGCTGGCTGAAGGCATGGTCTTCGAGGAAGGCTCCACGGTGGAAGCTTCCGTGGTAGTCTACGGTCAGCTGCACGGTTTGGCCGGTACAGACCACCGGCGCCGGGATCTGACGGTGGCCCTGCTCTGGGGCGCTCCAGTTGCCCTCTCCTTCGGTTTGATCGCCGCGGTGGGTTCCTCGCTCACCACCATGATGCTGGCCGCGGCAGCGGTCTGGTTCGGCGGTTGGGTGGATTGGTTTATCCGGCGCATCAATGAAGTGGTCATGATCCTGCCGCTCTTGCCCATCCTGATCATGGTGGGACTGTTCTACTCACGAAGTATCTGGGTAATCCTGGGGGTTGTGATCGCCCTGGGTATCTTCGGTTCCGGTATCCTGAGCTACCGCTCCATGTTCCTCCAGGTGAAGGAATCAGGTTATATCGAAGCTGCCAGGGCCTATGGAGCAGGCAACGCGCGGATCATCTTCCGCTACATGGTCCCCAGGATCCTGCCGGTTCTGGTTCCGTCCTTTGTGATCCAGGTGCCTTCCTACGTGTTTATGGAAGCCACACTCTCGGTGCTGGGGTTGGGTGACCCGCTGCTGCCCACCTGGGGTAAACTGCTCAGCGACGCCCAAACCAACGGCGCCCTGATCAATGGACACTTCTACTGGGTTTTGGAGCCAGCGTTCCTGTTGATGCTAGCCGGGCTGGGCTTCGTCATGCTCGGTTTCGCTCTGGACCGCATCTTCAACCCACGTCTGAGGGGGTTATAGAGTATGAGCAACAACGTTCTTTTAGATGTTCGCAACTTGAAGCTGCATTTCCGCACTAGAAGCGGTCCTGTCCAGGCAGTGGACGGAGTAAGTTTCCAGCTCCAACAGGGCCGTACCCTGGCGGTGGTGGGGGAATCTGGCTGCGGCAAAACGTCCCTGGCCAAGGCGATTCTACGCCTTTTGCCCCGCAACGTTTCCGAATACAGCGGCTCGGTCATCTTTGATGGCGACGATATCATGAAATACGATGATGACAGGTTCCGCCGGGAGATCCGCTGGAGCAAGATCGCCATGGTTCCCCAGGCGTCCATGAACTCCCTCAATCCGGTAATCCGCATTGAGGATCAGCTCATGGAACCCCTGCTTATTCACGAGGACATCAGCAAGCAGGAGGCCGCCCAGCGGGTGAAGGATGCCTTCGCCGTTGTGGGCCTGCCCCTGGACTTCCTCAGCCGCTATCCCTTCGAACTGAGCGGCGGTATGCGGCAGAGGGCAGCCATTGCCATGGCCCTGGCTTCCAATCCGAAGCTGGTGGTCCTGGATGAGCCTTCCTCGGCTCTGGACCTTTTGACCCAGGCCAACCTGATGAACGTCCTTAAGCGGGTTAAGCACGAGTTCAAGACCACCTTCATCCTGATCACCCACGACATCGGCACCGCCAGTGAGCTCGCGGATGAGATAGCCGTCATGTACGCCGGCGAGATGATCGAGTATGCCTCCGCCGAGTACTTCTACACCGATGCCCATCATCCGTATTCCCAGAAGCTCATGGCCAGCGTGCCCACGCTGCGGGAAGACAAGGAGTTAGCCTTTATTCCAGGCCAGCCTCCTTCCCTGATCAACCCGCCCACGGGCTGCCGCTTCGCCGAGCGGTGCGAGAAGAGGTTTGAGAAATGCTCCACTCATCCCAGAAACATTCAACTGGAAGGCGGAGCGTCTGTACAGTGTTGGCTCTATGACGAGATGGGAGAGGTGAAGCATGCCTAGCGTAGCTGTGAAACTTACACCAGAACAAGCACAGGCCCAGAAGCCCGTTCTCCGGGTGGAAAACCTGCACACTTACTTCGAAGTTCGCCGCATGGGCTTCTTCAAAGTCGGTGATGTCAGGGCCCTGGATGGAGTCTCCTTTGAGCTGTACCCGGGGGAAACCATTTCCATCGTGGGCGAAAGCGGCTGCGGTAAGAGTACCTTGGCCAAGACGATTCTGGGCATCCATCAGCCCACCAAGGGTAAGATCTACTTTGACGGTCAAGACCTGAGCCAGCTCGATAAAGAGGGTTGGAAGCAGTACCGTTCCAATATTGGCTATGTGATGCAGGATCCCTATGGGGCCCTCCCTCCCTTTATGAACGTGAAGAGGATCCTGGAGGAGCCCATGAAGATCAACGGCATCAAGGATAAAAAGGAACAAGCCAGGCGGATTAAGCAGGTTTTGGAGGAAGTTAAGCTTGCTCCCATCGAAGACTTCCTGCCCAAGTTCCCGCACATGCTCAGCGGCGGACAGCAGCAGCGCCTGGTGATCGCCCGAGCCATGATCCTGGAGCCGAAGATGCTCATCGCTGACGAACCCGTTTCCATGCTGGACGCCTCGGTCAGGGTGGAGATTCTCCAGCTCCTCCAGGGGCTGCAGAGAAGGCACAACCTAGCCATCATCTACATCACCCACGACCTGTCCACAGTGCGGTACTTCTCCGAACGCATCTTCACCATGTACGGCGCCAAGATCATCGAGAAGTCTGCCACCAAAGCACTCTTAAAGGAACCTCTGCATCCCTACACCAGAGCACTGTTTGAAGCCACTTCCGATCCGGATGCGGAAAACCTGAAATCCTTTAAGGATGTGCCCGCGGGCGAACCGCCCAGCCTGCTCAATCCGCCTCCAGGCTGCCGCTTCCATCCCCGCTGCCGGAACATGATCAAGGGTCTCTGCGATGTGGAGATTCCGCCGGAGTTCCAAGTGCGGGACGACCATGCCGTAGCCTGCTGGCTGTATAAGGACCAGGCCTAAGATGCGCAGCACCAAACGCCAGATGCTCATCGGCGGGATCATGCTGGGGGTAGGTTGGCTGGTGGTTTTCGGCCAGGTGGTCGGGTTGATTCCCTCCCCCATTTGGTTCAGCCTGCTGATGTATGGCGTTACGCTGTGGGGCTTCATGCTCGGAATGCTGGGCGCAATGAGCCACATCCGGATGAACATCCAAAAGGCTCGGGCCGAAAAAGAGTTCGCTGAACAAGATGAGTACTACGATGATTACCAGAAGTAAACTTGAGCCGTGTCTGACCAAGACACGGCTCTTTTTTTCTAAAAGCCCCGGAAGCGGCTGATCTGCTGCTGCAGTTCCCCTGCCAGCGTGGCCAGTTTCTCCGAGTTTTCCGCGATGGAGTTGACCACCGCGGACTGCTCCTGGGTGGCCGCGGCAATCTCCTCGCTGCCTCTCCCCACATCTTTGGCCGCCTGGGCAATTCTACCCACCTGCGCAGCCACCGCTTGGAAGGTCCTGCTGATACCCTCAAAGGTGGTGCCGGTGAACTGGATCTGCTCCGCCACCTCCTGCACACTGCCATCGGCCTTGGCCATGCGCTCCATGGTCTCCTCGGTACCGCTGAGGATCTCCCGGATCAGCTCGGCGATCTGACCGGAGGCCTCCCGGGACTGCTCGGCCAGTTTACGCACCTCATCGGCCACCACCGCAAAGCCCCGTCCGTTCTCCCCCGCCCTGGCCGCTTCGATGGCTGCGTTAAGGGCTAGAAGGCTCGTCTGATCGCTGATGTCTGTGATCAGCTCCACGATGGCACTGATCTCTCTAGACCGCTCCGCCAAACTGTTGACCGCTGTGGTGAGATGCACCACATCTTCCCTGGCGCTGGCCACGCCCCCCACCGCGGTTTTCAAAAGTCCTAGTCCCCGTTCCAATTCGCCCATGGCCTGGTCGGCACTGGCCCGCATCTGCTCAGTGTTTTGGGCCATGGTTACCGAAGTGCCGGAAAACTCGTTGGCGGTGCTGGCCACCTCTTCAACGGCTGCACCGGTTTCCACCGCCATGGACGAGAGGTCCTGGGAGAGGGCAAAAACATGCTCGCTGCTCTCTTGAACGCCCCTCACCAGCTGGCGCAGATTGGCGGCCATTGCCCTGAGGGAATCCGACAGATCGCCAATCTCGTCCCGGGACTTGATGGTCCAGCTGGCCCCGAGATCGCCGTCCCCCACCTGCAGAGCCGCCCCCTTCAGCACCGCCAGCGGCCCGGTGATGCTGCGGGTGACGAGGATCGCCCCGGCCAAGGCTATGACAATCCCCGCCGTGCCGATGATGATCAACTGCCGGATGATGGAGTTAATCAGCTGGCGCACTTCGCTGCTCAGCCCCTGCGCATCCCGGGCCAGCTCTCCCCGGAGGCGATCCAGGATGCCCCGGATCTGGGCCAGGCTCGCCGCGGTAACGCTGTGGTAAACCCTCTCCGCCTCTGCCGCCTCTCCCTGTTCCAGAAGGCCCTTGATGTCCCGGGCCGAGGTGTGGAGCTCCACGTGGGAACGAAGGAGCTGCTCAAACTCGCCGGTCAAAGCAGGGTACTGCTCCTGCAGGCGCTGGAACTGATCGCTGGCTAACCACCTTCCCAGATTGCAGCGGGTGGGATCAAGTTCAATGGCAAAACCTTCCACCGACCCGGAGACCAGATGATTCTGGAGCTGCATGGCCCACTGCAGATGCTCGATTTCCCGCTGCTGGAGGTCAACATGGAGTACCTCCAGTTCCTCAGACAGCTCCCACCTGTCCAGGATGGCTCTGGTGCCGAAAATGCTCACCACATTAGCCAAAGCCATGGCCACGATGAGAACGAAAAACCCCAACCCCAACTTCTTGCCAATGGACAGTCTCAGCACACCCACTCCGACCTCCCGTTAATTATAAGGGTTACTAATAAAAGATTCGCCCAGGTTCTGGCAACTCCTGCACCTGGGCGTTTCTTTCAGCAAGTTTATTGGTTCACAAAGGCCCACCTCGGTTGCAGCCCTGATCACGGGAAGAGATCAAAACCGATGTTGATCCCCAAGCGGAAACTGGGGCTGAACACGCTGGTGGTGGGGAAAACGGCATCCATCACCGCCTCCACCGGCACCGCCAGCCGGTTGGTGGCGCGGTATTGGGTACCCACGGTAAAGCGGAGAATGAAGCCCTTCTGGGATTCCACATTATCCAGGGGAGTGACATACCCCACTCCGGCCCCCAGATAGCCTCCGCTGGAACGCTGCACCCCGCTGAAGGATACCAGAAGCTCACGGGACGGGTCAAAATCCAGGTCAATGGTCATCAGCCCGTTGGTGAGCATGGAACCGAAGAAAGAAGAGATGATCCCCAGGGGATTGGAGCTGTCGGAGGGAATAGCATCCTTGGGCGTGAGGTCCGGAGCACTGGTCTGGCTCCCCTTCTGGTCGATGGTGGGCGTGAGGCGCAGCCCGATGCGCACGGGAAAGCGGGTCTCACCCCTGGGCAGAAGTACACTGCCCACCCGCACGCCGAAGGTGGGCGGCAGCACGGTCACCTGCATCACCGCTGGTGAACCGGACCGTGTCCCTTTGGTGATGGCCCGCACGGTGATGGTAGCCGTGCCCGGCTGCAAACCGGTCACTACTCCCCGTTCGTCCACCGCGACCTTCGACTCGTCGCTGGAAAGGAAGAGGAACTCGGGACTGGAAACGGGCCTGCCCAGGGAATCCAGGGCATAGACGGTCAGCTCCTTGGACTGCCCCAGGTTGAGGCGCACCTGCCCGGGCACTACAAAAACCTGTTCCACCGCCCGCTCGATGACCTGGACCTGCGGTGGGAATAAATCGGTGAGCAGGCTGTCCACCAGATTGGGGGCGTCCTGAATCCTGGCGGCGCTGGCCAGGGCTGACCCCACCAAAACCGGCTCGGCTCCCGCGAGCTGGAAACGCTGAACGCCCACCACCGCAGTATTCTGCAGCAGGGTCAGGGAACCGGTGATCACCTGATCGGCGAGACCCGCGGTCAAAATGGCCCGGGCCCTATCCCACGCGGGGGTGTCGGGTGCGAATCCCAGGTCCGCGAGCTCCTCCCGTAAAGAGACGCTATCCTGCACGTCGAACTCGCCGAACTGCACGAGCCTGGCGGCAATGCCCTGGGACATGATCTTGGACAGGCCCACCAGATCACCCTGGGTGAAGCTGAGGGGATCGATATAGCTGCCCTGGGAATCCAAGGCCAGAAAATCCAGGACGACCACTCGCTCTGCCCCTGAGGCGGCGGGGGTCAGTGTCAAGCCCAAAAGCGCTGTAATTATGATCAGGGTATACGTCCACCTGTTCTTCATCGTAGTTCTCTCCTTCCCAAGTTCGCGGATCAGCGGGCCCCGCCTCCACCTCCGCCAAAGCCTCCCCCGCCGCCGGCGGAAAAGCCTCCGCTGCCCCCTACCCCCTGCGGCAGCGTTGCGCTGGTGAGGGACTTTTCCAGACTGCTGGTCATGCGGCTCACGGGATGCACCCCAGACCAGCTGTGGTAGATCAACCAAGGGTACCCGAAGCGGTGATCCCCCTGCTGCATGGAGGGGATCTGCAGCTCCAGCTGCTTGAGCATCTGGTCAGCCACGCCCAGGGTGACTGCGTAGGGCAGGTAGTGCTCCCAGATGCCCAAAGAGCCGATACGCACCTGGTCTACCCGGGAGAACTCCTTCAAATAGCGGCGGAAGGCCTGCCATTTGGTATACTGCTCCCGGCCTGCGGGGGACAGGCGGGTGAAGGCGGCCACCACCAGAATAATCACGGCCAGGCCCAGGATGCCCATGACCAGGGCGGTGATGAACATCTCCAGGGCTGCGGCGACAACCGCCACAGGCAGTAAGCCAAAGCCCGGCACCAGTAACCACGAGGCCCGCTTGCCCGCCTCTTTGTCGAAGAAGCCGTGCTCCGCCGCGGCCTTTTCCACCGCCTCCGCCCACTCCTTCCAGAAAGCGGCGAAGTCCTTGGCCTTTTCTTTGGCGTACTCCTGCAGCTCCGCCAGGGTCAGCTCTTCCCGGTTCCCTTCGGCAAAGAGCAGCTCCAGAATCTGAGTTTCATAGGGGCGCAGTTTTACCAGGTCCTGCCTGGACACTTCCCGCCTCCTAAATCTATAATTCGCTTCCCCCCTGCCGCTTCTGGCCTGCAGCTCAGTTATTTCTTCAATACTGAGATAACCCCGCCGGGCCAGATCCAACAGGGTAGCGGTGAAATCCTGTCCCTGGACGTTTCGCCTGAGCAAAAAGGCCAGCTCCGCAGGGGGATAGTCCCCTGGCAGTTCTTTGTAGTACCTCTCTTTGTACCCCGGAGCGGGCTTGGCGTAGCTGCGCCAGATCTGGAAAGCTAGAAGATAACCTACAACAAAGACTACCGCCGCCACGTAGGGATCCAGCCGCCGGCGCGCCTCCGTCCGGCGCCTGGCTTCCTCCCGGCGCTGCTCCTCGCCTAAAATGCGCTCCAGCCCGTTTTCATTGGTGTATCTGGTGCCCAGGGGCACCAGGGCATTGGGAAAGACCACCCGGCCCTCCACAAAGGTTTCGGCGGGAAGCCGCTCCACTTCCCAGACTATGCGGCTGGGGGATTCCACGGTGACCCTTCCGTGCCGGGGCCCATAGCCCCAGGCGCCCACCTGATCCGGGGCTGCACCCTGGGGTAGGGTGAGCACGATCTGCACCCGCTGCCAGGGCCGATCCCAGCCGCTGCCCACAAACTGGTAGTAAAGCTCAGCCACATCGTTGTGCTTTAAAATGGCGTTGTGCAGTGTGTAGCTGATGGTAAACTCCCGCACCTCATCGGTGGCGCTGAAGCTCCAGTCCACCAGCACCTGCCCATCCTGCTCCTGCACGAAGTAGGTGCCGGGCTCCCCGGGGGTTTCCCCAGGCAGCCGCCGGTAGGAAAAGCCTCCCTCTGCGACCTCCAGATCCTTAATGGCGATGTCCCGGGAGGTGTCGAAGTACCGGAACATGCCGGAATAGGTGCCCTCAAACCTCACCCTGAGGGTCTCGGTGATGCGCACCACCGCATCGGCCCCCACTTGGGCCTCAATGTGCAGGTCCAGCAGTTCGTAGCTGCGGGTCTCACCAAGGGCGGGAACGATCAGGAACGAAAGGACAACAAGCCAGCACAGCCAGGATCTCACCGCATCTCCTCCCCTGTTCAAGCGATCAAATCAGCAGCTCTCCTACATTTTCTACACTTCTCTAACCGCAGGAGGGATCCTGCTCCCGGAAAGAATACCCTAAACGCGCCAATCGAGTAGGTAGCCGCTAGGTGATCAGCCTAGCGGCTTTCCTCTCACAGAACGGTGCGTACGGGCCGCGTACACCGCTCCTGAAGAATCTACCGCCGTTCGTAGAACTGCGACACAATCCCGACACTGTACTTCGTGAG
>NZ_JBHGXH010000108.1:0-4663 GCF_041936445.1 Candidatus Darwinibacter acetoxidans
TTTAATTTGCAGCTCGGCCATCTTGATAACCTTTTTCTTCATCTGGTTAAACGGATCTTCCAGGTATTTGGCTTTACCGCCCAAGGGGTGGTTATAACCCAATTCCTCATGCTGGCGCCGGGCATAGGGAGTTGAAAAGGAAATATATACAGCCTTCTCCTTGCCCTCCGGACCGGGGAAAGCATCCTTCATGTCGCTCCCGGATTCAGCAGATTCATACACCTGCGCCCCGTCCGGCAGCGCCCCGACGGTTACGGTACCGCTGCGGCGTAAAGTCCCGGTATCAATCGGCGTTTCATCTATGGCCTCCGTGAGTATTGCCTCTGCGCCGGTGCGAAGTGCTTTCAAGCCGGCTTTCTCCGCAATCTTAACCGCCTCTTTAGTACGCCATCGGTTACGTTTTGCCATTATATCGCCACCTCTCTGTGGCTTTCGTTACCGTCTAGCCCGGGGATTGTAGATACAGCAATTACCGGCCACTCCCTGCCGGCATACTCCAGCTTATCCCCTGGCTTCACAGGCTCAATGCAGAACACCCGGGCTTCGCTCACAGCCTCCCGGCCCTGATTATCCCGGACCAGCCTCCGCTTGCCCTCCCAGCGGACTTTGATTGTCTTGCTACTGGTTACCGGTTCACCGTATTCATTCTGGCCGGTGACGCAATGCCAGGTTGCGGTTTGGTTGAGGTAGTAGTTTATCATGTTATGAATACACCACCTAACAACCAAGGCTGGAGCAATTCCTTTGCCTCCTGGCTTAATAGCCCCTTTCCGGCACCTGCGGCATACGTTTCGCTCATATTTCCCAGCGAAAAAGACTGTACCCCTTCCTGCTGTAGCTTGCGCCTTTGATTATTGCCACGTTCAAGGAGTGCCAGTGCCTCTTCACAGCAGGCTTCCTTGACCGTTACCGGAATTTCGGTATCCAGGTATCGGGGGAAAGCCAGCTCCTGCTCCGGATTTGTCTTTCGCCCTCTCAACGGCTGCCGGTCGATTATTTTTGTTGCTTGCTTGAGGGCTTTTTCTTTGGTTTCGTTGTCTGCTTGCCCCCAGCTTTCGGCGTGGAGGCGTCCTGCGAAATATTCGTTTGCTTCTTCGGTGTCGATGTAGCTGTTTTTTCCGACTGTGATTGTGGTTTCTGTTTCTGCCATTTAGCCTCCGCCTCCTTCTTTGCTTTTTCTGCCTGCGCTTTTTCCGCCGCCAAGCGCCTGTACCGATTGAACGCCGTCACGTTGCTGCCTGAGAGATTGGTGCTGCTAACGCTCACTGTCATCACCTACTCGCCCTGAGCCGCCGTGACAGCGGCATCAAAGGCAGTCTTGACTGCCGCCGCATCGGTAAAAGATTTGCCGACCAACGCAGTATGGACACTATCCTTCCCCGTCTCATCCAACTCTTCATATCCCGTTAGAACAATGCCAAGCGGCACTGCGTACTCAAGAAGCACCGCTCCCATCCCTTCTGCATCGGCACTGTTAACGGCAGCAACGGCCTGATCCTCAAGTTCATCTTCCACGGCGGCGTCAAAGGCCGCCTTAATTGCCGCAGCATTCGCATATCCGGGATCACCAGGCCTGCCCGATAATACCGCTCCAATAACCGCAGCTTGACCAGCAGCCTCCAGGGCGGCATAGTCGCTCCCCGGACCGATAAGTAGAGCGAGCACATCGGCATATGCGAGCAGTGCGTCACCCATCTCGTTCGCGTCTACCGCAGCATTGACTGCGGCGACGGCCTCAGCCGTAATCTCGGTCGCAATCGCCCCGTCGGCTGCAGTTTTCACTGCCCCCTCGTTGGCATACGGAATCCCGTTGAATACCGTCTCGTGGACGTTATCCTTCCCTTCCTCAGACAGGCGGCCGTAGTTAGTCATGTCTATACCAAACAGCGCGGCGTAGGCCGTTACGGCCCCGAGATATTCGGCAGCCTGGGCGCTATTGAGCGCATCCACGGCGCGTTCAATGGCGACACGAAGTTGGAGCCCAGGCGCGAACACTAGCTCCAGGTCGTCACGGTCAGAGTATGGCTTGCCAGCAAACACCGCAGCATCTATAGCAGTCGTGTCTCGAAGGCCGCCATACGACACCATATCGAGGTCCAACTTCTTGCCGTGGATATCTAAAATGTCCGGTATGTCATTAGCCGCCCCGGCGGCGTTAATCGCAGCCAGCCCGTCATGCCAACGCCTGGTACGCTGTGAAGCCGTGATATCCTTTTTTTTCTTAGGCATGTTTCGATACCTCCTTGAATGATAAGGCCGGCCTCTCGGTCGCTGTCTCGGAGGCCGGCCTTAGAAATAGTAGCTGTAGCAGCTACGCCAGCTTATGAACAAACGCCACGATCCGGATTGCCTTGTTCTCGTAAACCCGGGTCCAGTTAGCACCTGCCGCAAGTTCGACGTTACTCGGAGACACACCGGCCGGGACGCCATTACCAGGAGTCCAGCGCACGCCGCGCGGATGAAGGATCATGGTCTTGCGGTTAATCAGGAAATCCTCACCGGCCAAGCTGTCCCGCGCCACTTCAGTCGGAACGAAGCCCACCGGATTGCCGTTACCAAGAGCAATTGCACCAGGACCAAACAGATAGGTGGTGTAATCATCGCCGTTGTTCGCTACCGGGCAGCCATCGTCAACGATTACGCGCTTACCCATGAAAAGCTTCATCGTAACCTTACCTTCGGAATCCCTTTCAGTCTCGATCAGGTCCTGCTTTGCCAGGCTTGCTTCGGTCGCACTGTGCATCAGCACCCCGGTAAGCTGCTCCTTGGCATCGCCCAGCTTCTGGGCCGCATCGACAAAGGTGTTACCGCTAATGCAATTTGATGCAGGCGCCACCGCCGCAGTAATGTCGTGCACATTAACAGCCATAGTCGCAGCACTGAACACACCGGCAAGCTTCGCTACTAGAATGGCCTGCATGCGCCGTGCCCAGTAGGCTGCCACCAGGTCCGCGATGGCTTTCATCGGGTCATCCCCGGCCAGGTTAGCTGCCAAATCGTTCGCACCCCAAGCCCGGCCTCGCCGCAGGATAACTGCTTCGTCCTGGGCCGCTTCGATCTTGCCGGGTGTCAGGGGGTTCTGGTCATCCAGTAACTCATCATCGCCGGTCAGATCTTGCCAAAACGGCATGTTTACCGTCCGGGCGGCTGCGGAAGCCAGCGTATCAAACTCCGCCAGGTTCTGGACAATGCCACTCTGGACCAGTGCCGACAGCTCCATGGTCCGCTGAACTACGTAAGGATTAAATACCTCGGGAACAATAACATCTGCAATCTTAGTAGTCACTCAAATCACCTCATGATTTTTTTACTTAACGCCCGCCTCCTGTTTTAAACGTGCTGCAAGAGACGGATTTTCCTGCAGGATCTTCGCCTGGTTGGTCAAGTTGAAGGTCTCCGGCTTCCAGGGATTGACGTCGCCGCCGCCCGCGCCAGGCGGGTTCGAGCCGCCGCCGACCTGGCCACTTCCGCCGCTGGTCCCAAGGAGCCAACTCTTCTCCTTGACCATGGTCTCCACTAGGGCGTCCAGGCCTATGACTGGCTTGTCATCCTGCGTGAGCTGCTTACCTTCCGCGTCCACCGGGAACACGGTCATGGATTCCAGATCCACCTTTACACCCGAAAAATCAGCTAGCTTGTAGGCATCCTCCAGGGCTTCCTTGCGAATACCCTGCTTAACAGCAGATGCCATGAAAGCGGCTTTCCTTAAAGCCTCCTGGGCTTTTTCTACCGTGACATTACTGCTCGACATAGCCTCTTTAATCTTGGCCGTGATATCCTCCGGCTTAGCTTTGGTTGCATCGAGCTGGAGCACTTCGCAGACACTTCCCAGAAGTGTCTTGTTCTGGCCCTCAAGGCCGACAATTTTTTCATTTGCTGTCGTCAATTGCCTCTTAACCTCGTCCCGCTCTCTTTCGGCCTCACGTAATTTGGTGCGCCAGCTGGCGGCTTCATCACGCAACTCCTGGACATAGGCAGACGAGAAGCCACCGCCGGATCCACCGCCGGAATCCCCACCGCCATCAGCGAAGCAGACCGGCAACCATCTTCCGAAAACATTAAACGGATTCATTAAAAAGTTAGGCATCGAGCCTTCCTCCTTCGGGCACCAAGCCCAATTTTTTGATATAATAAAACCGCCTCCGAATTTTATCTTTTCGTAAGGCGGGTTTTATACTTGGACGACCCCAACTGGACCATACATAACGATAAGCAATCCGTCACAGTCGGCATAAATAACCGGCTCTGGATATTACGCCAAAAGAAGATGACCCCCACCCTGATCCGCCTGGGCCGGGAACATACCAGGCTATTTTTAAAAGAAGCCGGTATGCACTATATCCCCAACAAAAAACCCCGGCGAATTATTCACCAGGGCCTATTTTGGGACGATGAGCACAGCTGCTTATGTTACAGCAAGAAAATGATCCCGATAAGGTTTAATGATCCCAAAATTCACGGTATTGCGGTTGAGGGGGAGCCGAAGTCGAAAAAGAACAACGCCCCTCATTCATCATAATAGAACTGCTCCACCTCTTCGTTTGTTAGCTCCGGCAACTCAATGCCTTTTTCGGCGCAGTATTTAAGCATGTCGCGCAGCCGTAAACCGCGCCGGGGCTTCGGGTTGTAGCAAAAGCACTCTTCGGACATTGTTTTTTTATCA
>NZ_JBHGXH010000109.1:0-6827 GCF_041936445.1 Candidatus Darwinibacter acetoxidans
GGGCAAAACTCCGGGGGCTTCGGGTGCCGGTCCCCGTCGAGTATAGATTCATGCTTGCAAATCTCCCCGCAGTCCTCTTGAATACACACATACGTCTTAAACTTCATATCGCTGTTACCACCTTGAGAATTCGTTTCTTCGCCTGCTCGGATGCTTTAACCACGGCCGGCAGGCTGATCGCTGCCAGGGAGAGGTACGCCGGCACCTCCCACCACGAGCCGCCGTCGTCCTTCATGCTTAGCCAGGTCTCGACCTGGAAGAGGAGGATCGGTTCGTCGGCGGGGAGGATGTGAGCGACGGCTGCGAGAGCTCGTTTTGTCTCCGCCGGCAGTCGGTCCACCTCACCCTTCAGGATCCGGCAGATTCGCTGCGTGGTCCGCTCCCACTCCGCCGGGCGGCCGTCGCGCGGGAGGGTGTCGATCGCAAACGCTGCACCGGTCTTATCCCGGACCACGGAGACTTTCGCCGCGTGGATCCGGAGGGGTCGGCCCTCGAGGATCGCCCGGGCAACCTCCGGCGGGAAGGTCTCGAAGAACTGCTGCGAGGCGGCGGAGGTCATGGGCGCACCTCCTCGGTAGTGAGTTTTTCAAAACAGGCTTTACAGAGTCCGGCCGTGCCGCGCTTGACGTTGAAGTCCAGGGGTCGCTCGCGGTATGATACGCCGACCGTGTTACACGCTGCACACCTCTGGTTGAACTGTGGGTGACCAAGTGTACTGTAGTCGTCGGGGTCAGGAGAGTAGGGCACCCTCCCCTTGTCGGGCGAGTCGCTGTTATCCCCGGAGACCTCCGTTCCTGAGACCGGAATACTACAAACGGTCGGTTGTCCCTGGTCAGGGTGGTCAGGGGTATCTACAACCTTATTAGTGTATATGGGATCAGTACTTTGTACCTCTTTTCTCTCACATGCTATAAGATTTAAAACACCCTGACCACCCTGACCAGAAGGTAAGGAGGAGGAAGCATCCTTCCACCTGATCCCAAGGTAAGATTGCTTCCGGTCTCCACCCTCCCGGGGCCGTGTGCCTGGTATCCCCAACCGGTTTAGGTCCATTGAGAACACGCTCTTCGCTCGTGCGGCAACCCCGTTCTCTTGACAATACCGGATATATGCCGAATAGACATCATCCTTCGGTATGGTCGAAGCCGGGTCCCGCTCGAAGACGGCCCATAGGAATTTGACGGTGGTATCGGCTGCCTCCACCCAGCGCCGCTTGACCTCATCGGTATCCATCCGCTTCAGGGCGGCCGGGTCCTTCATCACCGCGACCACTAACTTGAGCACGAGGTTCAAGAATGCCGAATAATTCTCGTCGGTGAAGAGCGCCGCTTTCCATCCATCATTGCGAGGAAATTTGTTCGGGAACGTGACGTATACCCAGCGCGACCAAAACGCATCATCATCCACCTCTTTAATCTTCGGCGGGCTGTTGCAGGTGAAGACGTGAACCGCCGTCAGGGTTACATGACATGCGGCTTCGTGTTTGCGCTCTATCCGGTGCTTGAGACCGCCGGTAAGATTCTTCACCGTCCCCACCGACCTGACCGCGACCGCTCGCATCTCGTCGTGAATGTTCGCCAGTTTGTGTTCGAGATCGGCCAGGGCAAAACGGTCCTCTGTGAGCCGGTAGAGGTCTACCTGACTGTATCCCCCCTCCCCGAAGAACCCATACAGAAACTCGCAGTATGTCGTTTTGCCGCCGTCGTGTGCGCCCTCGAAGAGGAAGAGTTGTTTCTGGACTCGTCCCCACATCTGAAGGATTGCAACCGCCGGAGGTTGCAGAAGGTAAAGGATATCGTCATCTTCTACCCACTGGCTGAGAACCTGCATAATATGTGTGGGGTTTGCGTCAGGGTTGTAGGTCACCGGCAACCGATAGCTGAACCGATACTCCGGGCTATGTGGCACGAGGTCGATCTGATGGGTGTCAGGATCCACGCGGAGAACGCCATTCTTCACCGGAAGATGCCAGGGCAATCTGTTAAAGGGGTATTCGCTCTGTGGGTTCTCTGCCAGGAGATACGCGGTAACCTCACGCCGGATTGTGGTAAAAGCGCCGTCATATCCGATCGTTTTTAGGATCTCTTTAATCCGCGCTGCAATCTGGCCTCGGTCTCTTTGATAAACGCCGTTCTCGTAGACATAGAGCGCATCGTTGAAAGAGACCGTATGCAACTCCTCGTGAATGATCTCTGCCAACCGAGCATACTTGATCGTAACTTGTCCGTTTCGGGAGACCTCGAACAGAGCATCGAGCGTCGCAACGTCTCGTGAGACCGCTGCAGGTACTGGTGCGGGCGTCTCCTTCACCGTCCGCGCGGGCTTCGGCCGCGTCTGTTTCGGCTCCACCAGGTCCCGGAGATCCCGCCACTTGTTCCCGGTGCATGATTTATGGTGACATCCCGCATCCAGGGCACCGCTCGTGAGTTGCCCCACCCAGGCAGAGCGATCCCGGTGCGAGGGGTCCCACGGACATACCTCAAACTCGTAGAACGTCTGGTACCGGGATCTGCTCTTCGGGCGGTAGGACGGGAGGCTTGCGCCGTATTCCTGTAGCCAGTCCTCGAGGTCGATCCCGGGACCGTCGGACCGGGGGCGATCTCGCTGTTGCGGCTCCTCCTCCGGGGCTCGCGCTGCCAGCGCCTCCAGCACCTCCAGCGGGGCCACCTCGATCGGCTCCGGGACTTCCAGGATCCGGGCACGTCGGTGCGGTCGCTCCGGGGTGTGGTCCCCTTTGCGTGCTAGAGTGCCATACAGTTTGCAGATCCGGGCCGCGTTAGCCATCGTAGGATCTACCTCCCACCCGGGGTTACCGTCCTTCGCAGGCGTATCAAACGCCGCACCCAGTGCCTTAAGGCACCGCTCGATCAGAGCCTTGCTAGTCTCGTCGTTTGGTAGGTCGATCCGATACAAGAGGTGCGCACCGTTCCCGGAGTCCGCCACGATCGGGGGCGGGAACTCGTAGTACTCGGAGAGGAACCGGGCAATCTTCCCCGCTACCTCCAGGGCGGCCGCGTGTTCCGCGTCGGTGGAACTGATCCCGGATGGACGTTCCGCGTCAATGTCCACCACAAACCAGCGCCGCCGGATAACGTCATCGTCGCTGGTCGTCGCGGCACTCTTCGACATCCGAGTTTCAATCCGGTTGGCACGCCGGGAGAGCAAGGCGGGGGTGATTTCATTGAGGGTGAAATAGATCCCCTCATAAGTCCCGACTGAATCCAGGGCCTCGATCGCCTTCGCCGCCTGCTCCAGGTGGTCCGCATCGTAGTAGCCGCTCGCAGTCCACGGGTTAAGGGCTCGGACCTCGAAGATCCCATCCTCCGGGGTGAGGAGCTGGAGCGTCCGGAGGATTTCAGCGTATGGACCGCTCAAGCGCTCACCTCCAGGAGTTGGTACCGCCGATCGCGTCGCAGCGGGCAACCGCGCAAGGCAAACCGCCTGCAGGGGCCGGTTGACGTCAGGAACGAGCCGCATAACGTGCCGGCCAACGACCGGCAGACGGTCGGTAGATCCTCTGAGGGTATGCTCCCGGAGGATATAGGAACCTTAATATATTTCTCCTGCGTATAATTCATTGCAGTTCCTCGCTATGTCGCTGAGGTCGGTCTTCGCCGAGACCTTCCTCGAATCCTTGTTCTCACTGTCTGCTAACTGCCAGCGCCCTTTCTCGATGAGCACTTCGGCGATCGCTCTATGAAACGCTGGTAAGTGGTCGAGCGTTTCCTGGTCGATGACGAGACCGGGAGCGGGGGCGCTTGCTTCAGCCATTGGCGATCTCTCCTCGTGCAGGCTGCGCGCCATCGTCTGGGAATACGACTATCCGCCCGAAAACCCGGATCAGTCTGAGTAGTCCGACCGCGTTTAAGGTCTCCACCCGGTAACGAACAAGCGACTCCCTCTGCCGGGGACATACCGCGCGGTGAATCTCTGGAATGGTCGCGCCGTTTTGCGCGCTCTGAAGGTACCTAAGAATGGCCTCGTCTAGACCATCCGGTCGGTCTCTGAGTTGAATTTCCATTCGTGTTGCTCCTGTGCCCAAAATAGCGAGTGTGCACAGAGAACCGACATCGTTTTATAAGAGGTGCTATGTTATAGCACTACACTTATATGCACATATATCTAATGTATATGTTGTAACTACTACATACGATGTAACAGTTCTCGGGGCACGTCGGGTTCGTTGCCACGATCCCGTGCCCGCTAATCTTAGGCATACTTACTAGTAGGGGCTCTATACTCTTAAGTGTTCTCATGCGTTGCTGGAGTTTACGCCATCCGCGGGCCGGCCACACTTCGGACAGGGAGTCATTCCACCCACTCCAGACCGATCCGTACCTCGTCGTCGCCGGGTCCGGGCATCTGTGCCAGGATCGACCGCTGGAGCAGGTCGGGGTAGGGGTACAACTCGATCCCGTCCGTCACCAGGTCACCGGCTCCGGAGTGCCGGACCAGCTCCACGGTATCCTGCTTCGGGTGCCAGATGGCGATCCGCCGGCCGCCGGGGTTCTTCTCCTGCCAGGCGTGATCCGCCTCCCACCGGGACCGGGAGATCCGGGCCGTCACCCACTCCGGGCCGCTCCACTCCGGGGCGTTCGCCTCGTCGCCGGGTCCCGGGACCACCTCGATCCCCCGGGCATCCACCCGGGCGTTTCCTATCGAGGCACGGACCATAACGTGATTCACCTGCACGGGGATCCCCTGCTCCCGGGCATAGTCGATCGCCGCCTGCACCCGCGCCAGGATCCCGGCCTCGTCCATCTCCCGGACGAATACCGTATCCTGGTATCCGTCCTCGATCGGGGTGTAGCTGTCCCGCTCGATGATGTGGAATGCCGGCCGGAAGTTCCCGTTCTCATCTACGTATGTCCGGTTATCCGGCCGGGAGATCAAAAGGTTGCGCTCCATCTCAATACTCCTCCGGGACCATGATCACGAACCGGGCCGGGGTCCCGCATGCGTAGAACTTGAACCGTCCTTCGGGAAAATCCGTGTACGGGCTTGAAGAAGCCAAGTTCTTAATCCGTTCTTGAAAATAAGCCCATAGCGCCGAGATTTTCGCATCGCTTTTGAACGGCGTGATCCCTGCCGTGCGTGTCGTAAATGTGGCGGCGATACAGAGTTAATCGTTCATCCGTTCGACATGACGGGAGCGTCTTGTCGGTCCCGGGCGAACCGGAGCAGCACCTCTGCCTGCAGCGCCGCCGCGCCCAGGGTAAAAATGAGGCGGTATGACGTCCCGGCAAATTTGCCGGAAGGTCGCGATCGAGAACAGCAATACTTATAGGGGTGGTATCCATACAAGCTGTCTTATGAAGTATCTGACAATTCTGTTGGTTCTCCTGCTCGCTGTGAGCCTGGCGGCGAGCGGCTGCACGAGTACGACCGCCGACCCTGCACCGACACCCGGGACGGCCACACCAACGCCGACGCTGACGCCTAAACCGACGCCAACTCTGAAACCCGATACGGCGACCTTGGGCGAGAAGAACGCCGCGGCGAAGGCGTTGAGTTACCTACGATATTCGGCGTTCTCGCGCGAAGGATTGATCGACCAACTCGAGTTTGAAGGATTCTCCCACACAGAGGCCGTGTATGGCGCTGACCAATCCGGCGCTGACTGGTATGAGCAGGCGGCGAAGAAGGCTGAGCAGTATTTGAAATACTCGTCGTTCTCCCGGTCCGGGCTGATCGACCAACTGGAGTTTGAGGGATTCACCCGCTCACAGGCTGAATATGGGGTGAAGGCGGTCGGGTACTAACCCCCTTTCTCCTACCCGGATACTCCCGGACAAGGCCATTTTGCGCCCTGTTAAAAGTGGTTGTGGTGGAGTTACGCCTTCTCCGGCGCGGCGATCAGCTGAACCAGGGCGTCCCACGCCTCCGGCTGCTCCTCGCGGATCCGGGCGACCACTGCCTTAAAGCGCGGGTCGTCCGGGGTCGTGCCGGCATCTTTTGCAAGCATCCTCTCCAGGGAGTCGCCGGGCGCCTCCTTCTTCTGCGGCATACCGCACACGGTGCAGAAGCGCCTCTCCCCTTCCAGGATGGCACCACACCACGTGCAGGGTACCGGCTCCGGGGCGGCCGGGCCGGGGACGTCCGCCTCGTCGAAGACCGCCCGGATCGTCTGTGCAACCGCTGCCTTGTAGTGCTCCAGGGCTTTGCGGGAGTTGTGGCGCTCGTCGTCTGTCAGGTCGCTTTCGGCGAAGTCCAGGCACTCCAAGACCGCCGAAACAGTGGTTCCAAATTTGACGTTTGTCATGATATCGTCTCTTCTGTTGGTTTCCCCTTGACGGATGCCGCCGGGAGGGGTCGCACCTCCCGCCCCGCGTGGTTACGGTGGCGGTCTGCGTTCCAGTTCTCCAGGATGGCCACGACCTCCCGGACTTCCGCGCGAAGCGCCTTCGCCTCCGCGAGCAGGGTTTCCGCGTCCTCGACGGGGATCATGCAAACGACCTCACGAGGTCATGGTCGATCGACTTCGCCTGCTCCCGATCCGCGTCGATGATCGGGGCCGGGGCGGAGAGCCTGGCGGCGAGCTGCTGCCCGGAGAGTACCTTCTGCACCTGCGCGAGGGGTGCGGTCATCAGCCTGCTCTCGATCCGGACGTTCACCGCCCGGATCTCCCGGAGCGGCCGGGCGGTGCCGGCGCGACCGACGAAGACCTCACGGCCGGGGCGTTCCTGCACAAACTGAACATCTACCGCGTGGCCGTTTAGGAGTTTCGGAACGTCCGCGGCGGCGATCACAAGTTGCCCGAGTTTCCACCCGTCCACCTGCACCTGCAGTGCGTCGTGGTGCTTCTGGATTTTCCCACATGGTCTGAA
>NZ_JBHGXH010000110.1:0-1269 GCF_041936445.1 Candidatus Darwinibacter acetoxidans
ACGGCTCCCGCTACGAGTGTAAGACCCGGCGAGGCGCTGAACTGTCGATCCGCCACAACCGGAACCGGGGAACCTGGCCGCCCGAAGGGGCGATGTAAACAGCCCGCCCCGAGCTTATCGGGGCAGAAAGGAGAAGTGAAAGAAGAATAAAATCTACCCCCGCCGGCCCCACCTGTTGGGGCCGGCCGGGAGCGGTTAGCTCCGAAAACAAAAACACGGTGCTCCCTGCCGGATCAGGGAGAAGGAGGGATAAAGCTATGCAAGCGCACTTTGTAGATGCCCCGGTTGCACATACTCGGGTCCCGGCTTATAAGGTACAGCTTGTCCGTGAGGCGAGCGTCACAATGCCGGAACGCCTGACATCACCCGGCGCGGTAGCCAAAGCTGTTGACTACCTCGGGAATTACGACCGAGAACACTTCGTCGTAATCCTGTTGAACACTAAATGTGGCATTATAGGTGTCAACACGGTTTCGATCGGAAGCCTAAACTCTTCCATTGTCCACCCGCGTGAAGTGTTTAAGCCCGCCGTTATCTTGGGCGCGGCTTCGGTTATACTTGTTCATAATCACCCCAGTGGTGATCCTTCTCCCAGTCAGGAGGATCGGGATGTGACCAAAAGACTTTCGGAGGCCGGCCATATTCTGGGTATTGCCGTCCTGGATCACCTGATTATCGGCGACGGCACTTACTTCAGCTTTAAAGAGAAAGGCTTGCTTTAAATTACACGGCCCGCCGGGAGCCTATCCCGGCAGAAAAATCAAGGAGGAAGTATGTAAAATGGCTAAAGATTACACAAAAGAATTGGAAAAGAAGGGGGCGGAGCGCGTCCGCCTCACCAAGCAGCTACAAGACATGTTGCTGCAGGTGGCGAAGGACATTGCCGATTCCGTGCCGCTCGGCACGGAGGTCGAGGTCGACGGTGTTTGCTACCGGGCGCACCGTTACAACTCGAACATCGGCAGTTTCCGTACCGTTGTCATTGTTGACCCCGGTAGCGTGGAGGACTTCCCGCTATACCGGGCCATTGACAACGAACCGCCCGGCAGCGAGTACTACTTGCACCGGGACTTCAAACGGGTGGTTCGCGTCGCCACCCGTGACGAACACCTCCACTTCGCCAACCACCTGCCCGAAATCATCCGGGCATTCGAGGTGAAGGAGGACGCGATAATCGAAGAACTCCGCGACGCGTTTGAACGCCTGCGGACAAGTTTATAAGAACTGCTCCGGCCCCTCCTCCCCCAGGGGGGGGCGGCCGGCCCGCCG
>NZ_JBHGXH010000111.1:0-21483 GCF_041936445.1 Candidatus Darwinibacter acetoxidans
TGTTGTGCAGTTTTGAAGGTATTTTCCTGGTGGCGATAGCGAAGGGGCCACACCTGTTCCCATTCCGAACACAGCAGTTAAGCCCTTCAGCGGCGATGGTACTGCCACATCTCGTGGTGGGAGAGTAGCTCGTTGCCAGGAGTATTTTAGCCCCGCAGCAATGCGGGGCTTTTTGCGCGCTCCGAAAGCAACAAGCCAGATGCAGATCTGGCCTGTGGATTACCGGTTAGTTGGCCGCTGTGGCCCTCTGCCCACGAAAGAGAATGTAGCACTTGGTCTCAAACATCCGCTCCAGCGCTTCCGAATGCAAAAGAACGGTCTTGACGTAGTGGAAGCCGAGCTTTTCAATGACCCGCCGGGAGCGGTGATTGTCCACGAAGTAGCCGCAGGTCAGGGCATCTAACCCCAGGACATCGAAGCAGTAGTCGACCACTGCCCTGGCCGCTTCAGGCACCAGGCCCTGTCCCCAATAATCCCTGGAGAGGACAAAACCGATGTCTTTAACCACCAGGTCGCTGTACTTGGGATCGTTGGCGGCCCAGGAATTGTGGATGCCCAGGGAGCCGATTACCTTTCCGTCCTTTTTGTGGACAATGGCGAACACGTCCTTCTTTTCCATAAAGCCCCTCAAAACTTCCTGGCTGTCTTCCCGGGTGCGGTGATGGGGCCAGCCTGCCATCTCGCCCACACCTGGAACCGAGGCATAGGCGAAAAGATCCTCAAGATCGCTTTCTTGCCAGGGCCTCAAAATGAGACGCTCAGTAGTCAGTACAACGCCGGAAACGTCAACTCGCTGCTCCATGACTGTCCCTCCATGGGAGAAAAGTGTGTGTTAGTGGTATTATACAACGTTTTGCCCTGTAGTTGGAGGGTAAATCGGCAGGGCAGCGAAGCAGGGATCCGCCTCGGTCTGGGGAACCACCACACTATAGGCTAGCCCGTGAGGGACAGGAGAGGGAGGGTTTGCACGGTATGAAGGTTCGGATAGTGATTACTCTTGTCACGGCTGCGGTGCTGTTCTTGTCCGGTAGCACCGTCTATGCAGATGCCGGGGGGCTGCCGCCAGAGGTGCCCCCACTGAGCAGCGCCTCGGTGCACGACCCGTCGATTATCAAGGCGGGTGACCTGTATTACGTCTTCGGTTCCCATCTAGCCGCTGCCAAATCGAGCGATCTGCGGAACTGGGAACCCCTGGAAGACAGAGTGCATGACGGCAACAGACTTATTCCCAATGTCTAGACCGAACTGGCCGAGGTGTTTCGGTGGGCGCAGACCGACACTCTCTGGGCGCCAGATGTGGTTTAGCTGCCCGATGGGCGCTTCTACATGTACTACTGTGCCTGTCGGGGTGACTCCCCGCTTTCAGCCTTAGGCGTGGCCGTTGCCGACGAGATCGAAGGGCCCTACCGCAACCTCGGGATCATTTTTCGCTCGGGGGGGAGCGGCAAACGGGCACCCGATGGTACTTACTACAATGCCACCAAACACCCCAACGTAGTCGATCCCACAGTCTTCTTTGATGCAGAGGGCAGGCTGTGGATGGTGTACGGATCTTACTCCGGCGGCATTTTCATCGTGGAAATGGATCCGGAAACCGGGTTTCCACTGCCCGATCAGGGCTACGGGAAGCGCTTGGCTGGCGGAAATCACAGCCGCATTGAGGGACCTTACATACTCTACCACCCTGACCAGGACTACTACTATCTCTTCCTCAGCTTCGGCGGTCTCGGCTCCCGGGGAGGTTACAACATCAGGGTAGCCCGCTCGAAAAACCCAGATGGACCGTATTACGACTCCGAAGGGAAAGACATGATCGATGCCCACGGCCCCAGTGGAAGCTTCTTCGACGATGCGGCTATTGAGCCCTACGGGGTCAAGCTCGTGGGGAACTTCCTGTTCAGGCTGAACCGGGGGATCTACGGATACGTCTCCCCCGGTCACAACTCCGCCTATTACGATCCAAAGACCGGCCGCACCTTCCTTGTCATGCACACTCGCTTTCCCCTAACGGGAGAGTATCATGAGGTCCGAACGCACCAGCTGTTTTTCAACGAAGACGGCTGGCCGGTCATGTCTGTGCTGCCCTATGCCTACGAGTTCCTGGAGCCGGTCAGCGAGGAAGCGGTCATCGGGGATTACCTTTGCGTAAACCACGGGAAGGACATCTCCTCGAAGATGAAACCAGCTGTGGCCATCACCCTCAACCCTGATAGGACCATATCCGGTGAGGTCAGCGGTTCCTGGCGGCTGGTGGGGGAATGGTTTGCCCACCTGATCATTGACGGAGAAGTGTACAAAGGCGTGTTTGTTCGCCAGTGGGATCCGGCGTTGGCCAGATCGGTGATGACCTTTACAGCCCTCTCCCACCGCGGGGTTGCTGTCTGGGGCAAGGAGAAGGAGTAAACAGCTGGAGAAAGGCTAGACGCAGACGAAGCCCGGGCCATGGCCCGGGCTGTCGTTGAGAAGGGCTAGCTGCCTGGGTGGGGGCCGGTTTCAGCCCACCCCCAGGTAGATCTCTTGGATGCGACCGTCGGAGGCCACTTCGCGGGCACTACCGGCCAGAGCGATGCTGCCCGTTTCCAGAACACAGGCCTTGTGCGAAATGGCCAGGGCCAGCTGGGCGTTCTGCTCCACGAGCAGGATGGTGGTACCCCGACGGTTGATCTCTTTGATGAAGGCGAAAATCTCCTCGACCAAGATGGGCGCAAGGCCCATGGAGGGTTCGTCCAGCAGAAGCAGTTTCGGGCGGCCCATCAGGCCGCGGCCCATGGCCAGCATTTGCTGCTCACCGCCGCTGAGGGAACCGGCGTCCTGTTTGCGCCGTTCGGCCAGCCGCGGGAAAAGCTCGAAGACCGCCTCCAAATCTTCTTTGATCCCGGCCTTATCACGGCGAGAATACGCGCCCAAAAGGAGATTATCCGCCACAGACAAGCCCGCAAAGATCCGGCGACCCTCAGGCACATGCACCAGGCCCAGCCCCGGCAGCGCGTGGCTGGGGACCGAGGTGATATCCCTGCCGGCGAAAAGCACTCGACCAGAAGTCTTGGGGAGCAGGCCGGAGAGTGCCTTGAGCGTAGTCGTTTTCCCTGCACCGTTGGAGCCCAGCAGGGTAAAGATCTCCCCTTCGTGGACCTCAAAGCTGATCCCCTTGAGCGCCTGAATCACTCCATAATGCACAGTGAGATTCTCCACCGCCAGCATGGTCAGTTCAGGGAGCCGCCCAGGTAAGCCTCGACGACCCGCCGGTCGGTCTGGATGGACTTGGGATCGCCAGTGGCTATAAGATGACCGTGATCCAACACGAACAGCTTCTCGCACAGGTTCATCACCAACTTCATGTCATGTTCTATCAGCAAAATGGTGATCTTCAGGCTGTCCCGCAGCTCGCGGATGAGTTCAAGAAGATCCTGTGTTTCCTGGGGATTCATGCCGGCGGCCGGCTCGTCCAGAAGCAGGAGCTTCGGAGAGAGCATGAGGGCCCGGGCAATTTCCACCCGCCGCTGTTCACCGTAGGGGAGGTTCCCGGCGAGCTGGTGGGCTTTGTCTGCCAGACCCGCGAGCTCAAGGGCTTCCCTAGCTTTACCCGTGATCTGCGCTTCCTCCCGCTGGAAAGCAGGGGAGCGAAACAGACCGCAGAGCAGAGAATACCGGCGGTTCTTGTGATAAGCAATGCGCAGATTGTCCAGAACCGTGAGATTCTTGAACAGGCGGATGTTCTGGAAGGTGCGGGCAATCCCGTACCTGGCGATGGTATGGGCGGGCTGGTTCGTTAGCCGCTGGTTGTTGAAGCTGATCTCGCCGCCGCTTACAGGGCAAAGACCCGTCAGGGCGTTGAAGATGGTGGTCTTGCCGGCACCGTTGGGGCCAATCAACCCTGCCAGGGTCTGCTCCTTGAGGGCGAAACTCACTTCATCAACAGCCTTCAGCCCCCCAAATTGCACACAGAGGTTATTGACCATGAGTTCAGCTGTGCTGGCCATGTGTCCTCGCTCCTTTCCCAAGCGCTAGTAAAGAGCCCAGGGAGAATTCTCTGCCTGCCATCAGTCCTGCGGGGCGATAGATCATCACGGCGATAAGCAGGAGGGGGTAAATCACCATGCGGTACTCCGCCAATCCCCGCAGGAACTCCGGCAGGATAGTTAAAACGATGGCGGCGATCACCGAACCGGTAAGACTGCCCAATCCTCCCAAGACGACCATGATCAGTATGTCAATGGACTTTAGGAAGCCAATCTGGCTGGCCGTGGGAGCCATGTACTGCAGATAATGGCTGAAAAGGGCACCTGCTGTCCCGGCGAAGAATGCTCCCAAGGCGAAGGCCAGGACCTTGAAGTAGGTGCTGTTTACGCCCAGGGATTCCGCCGCGATCTCATCTTCCCGCACAGCCAAGCAGGCTCTGCCAAAATCTGAAGACACGAAGTTGCGGATCGCCACCACGGTGATGATCGCTATGAGATAAGCCAGCCCGAAGGTGGTGTACTTGGGGATTCCAGAAAACCCCCTGGCACCGCCGACGGCATCGGTGTTCAGGATGATCACCCGGATGATCTCGCCAAAGCCTAAAGTGGCTATGGCCAGATAATCGCCGCGCAACCGCAGCGCCGGTAGCCCCACAGCTATGCCCGTCAGCCCGGCCAGCAGACCCCCGCAGAGCAGGGCTGGCACGAACGGCACCTGCAGCTTGACTGTGAGGTACGCCGAGAGGTAAGCACCAATGGCGAAGAACCCGGCATGGCCTATGGAAAACTGTCCCGTAAAACCGTTGATCAGGTTCAGGCTGACCACGAGGATGATATTGATGCAGCACAGGCTCAGGATTTGCACATGGTAGGGGAGGAGCACTCCCCGGCCCTCCAGGAGCCGCACTGCCGCGTAAACCAAGGCGAGAACCGCAGTCCAGAGCAAGCCCATCAGCTTGTTTTTCACTCTCTACACCTTCTCCATGCCTTTTTTGCCGAGCAGTCCGTTGGGGCGGAAGAGCAGGACCACGATGAGCACTGCAAAGGCCACAGCATCCCTCAGGGTGGAGGACCCCAGCGTGACCACTAGGTTCTCGGCAACACCCATCAAAAGCCCACCCAGCACTGCCCCTGGAACTATGCCGATACCGCCCAGCACCGCCGCTACAAACGCCTTCAGGCCAGGCATCGTCCCCATGTAGGGGTCGATGCGGTTGTAGTACATCCCGACCAGGATACCAGCCGTAGCGGCCAAGGCTGAACCTAGGGCGAAAGTGCAGGAGATGATGCGGTCAACGTTGATCCCCATCAACAGGGCTGCCTCTTTGTCCCGGGCCACTGCCCGCATGGCTTTACCGAACTTGGTGTAGGTGACCAGAACGTGCAGTGCCACCATGAGCAGCAGGGCCACCCCGAAGATCAGGAGCTGCCTGTTGGTGATGAACACCGGCCCCAGCTGAATGCGGCGGAAGGACATGACTTGAGGGAAAGGTTTAAACGATGCCCCAAACACCAGCTGGGCGGTGCTCTGGAAGAGAAGAGACGCTCCGATGGCCGTGATCAACACGGAGATGCGCGGCGAATTCCGCAGCGGCCGGTAGGCGATCCTCTCCAGCAGCACTCCCACCACAGCCGCGGCCGTCATGGAAAGCAGCATGGCCGGGACCAGTGAGAACCTGAACATGGTGATGGCGTAGAACCCGAAGTAGGCGCCCAGCATATACATCTCGCCATGGGCGAAGTTGATCAGTTTGATAATGCCGTAGACCATGGTGTAGCCCAAGGCGATCAGAGCGTACACGCTGCCCAAGGCCAGGCCGTTGAGGAGCTGCTGGAGCGCAACCTGCCAAGCCATGGCTTCACCTTCCCACAGGATCGATGCGCGTTACTAACTCCCACTGCCCGCCGGTGATTCTCAGGATGACAGCGGACTTGATGGGGGTTCCTTCAGGATCCATGTTGATTGTGCCCGTAACCCCTTCGATGTCGCCCACGGTACCCAGGGCGTTTTTCAGCGCCTCAGGGTCGGTGGAGCCCGCTGCTTCCAGTGCTTTGGCTACGATCAGCGTGCCATCATACCCCAGAGCGGCCAGGGCATCGGGTGCCTGCCCGAAGGCCTCCTTGTAGCGGGCAATGAAGTCTTGAGTTGCAGGGCTGTCGACGTCTGCGGAGTAGTGATTGACGATATACCCGCCTTCCTCAAAGCCTCCAGCCAGTGCACTGAGATCGGGCGAATCCCAACCATCCACACCGAGCATAACCGCATCCATGCCCATCAGGCGCGCCTGCATCAGAATGGGGCCCGCGGTGGAGTAGTAATCCGGAATAAAAAGCGCCTCGGGGTTGCGCATGGCCAGGGAAGTCAGCTGCGCACTGAAGTCCGTGTCCCCGGTTGAGTAGGATTCTTCGGCGACGATCTTGCCTCCGAGCTCTTCAAAGGTAGTCTTGAAGGCTGTCCGCAGGCCAACAGAGTAATCATTGGCCACATCATAAATGATTGCCGCTTCCTTGAGTCCCAAATACTCGATGGCGAACTGGGCCATCACCCGGCCTTGGAACGAGTCCTTGTAGGCTCCCCGGAAGATGTAGTCCCCCACAGATGTGATCTGGTCGCCTGTGCCGGTGGGTGTGAGCATGGGCACACCGGCCGCCTGGCAGATGGGGGCCACAGCCATAACGGCGGGAGTAATCACGGGTCCTAGGATGAGCGCTACATTCTCCCGGTCGATCAACCGCCTGGCGGCTTGGGCAGCCTCGGTGCCATCGCCTTTGTCGTCGAGGATGATTAGGCTGATCTGGCGCCCGTTGATGCCACCAGCAGCATTGATGTCCTCCACAGCCATGGTCACAGCATTCCGCACCGACTGACCATAGGTGGAGACGCTGCCCGTTAGGGAAGAGATCACGCCGATCTTAATAGCATCCCCCTGGGCGGCAGCGGGAACGGTCAAAGCCAGGATCACCATCACACACACAAGCATTGTCTTCCATCGAGCATGGGACATTTCGTCACACTCCTCCACGTGTTTTACGTCTTCAGACGATATTTCCCGATCATTCTGCGGAAAAAGTAGATTTCCTCCCTGACTTGATATTGATTTAGCAAAGCTTAACGCTAGGCGCAGAGAAGATCGCAATTCTTTACCAATTACATAACGGCTCAGTGCTGGATGGTGAGTGTTCGGCAGTGATCTGGCGGGGGTTCTTTTGTTAAGAGACGGTGTCGGTTTAGAAGGTATTGGCTAGAGTTTGAAGAAAAGATCACGATAAAGCCAAGGTTGGGACAATCGGAATACTTCTGCTTCACTGCATGGGGGGTGGTGCCCCGGGGATTAGTGCTAAGGCCGTTTCTTTGTGCTGTGCGTAGAACCTGCAGAAGGAAAGGAGATGAGCACCAGTGAGGAATTGGCTGAAGGCCTTTTCCACAGCAGTGATTTGTGTGTTGCTCTTGGGTTCGGTGGTCGCGGCCCAGCCCATACAGCTGCAGTTCTGGACGCCCTTCACCGGTCCCGATGGCGCCTACATGGAGCGTATGGTTCAGCAGTTCAACGCCGAACATGCTGGCGAGATCGAGGTGGAGCTGTTTATCCTGCCCGGTGGTGCCGACTACATCACCAAGCTCGCTCTGGCCATTAGGACTGGCGCCCCTCCTGGAGTTGTGGTCCTTTCTCCCAATGACTATTTCCGCTTTTTGGATAACCTCACTTCTTGGACCCCAGAGGAACTGGAGACGCAGTACGGTCTGGATGTGGCCGACTTCAGTGAGAACATCCTGCAGTCTGTGACCAGGGACGGGCGGATCTATGCCATCCCGCTAGGTACCTACTGCCTGGGCCTGTACTACAACATTGACCACCTTATCGCCGCGGGTTTGGAACCCAGGGCTCCTGAAACCAGGGAAGAGTTTCTGGATTATGTGCGCAAGCTTACCGTGGATAAAGACGGCGATGGCACACCCGATCAGTGGGGTTGGTATTCCTTCGGCGGCTGGGCTTTCCGGGTGCTCTGGCAGTGGTACACCTTGCTCTTCCAAAACGGCGGTGCCCTCCTGAGCGAGGACGGCAGAAGTGCTGCGTTCTTCAGCCCGGAAGGAGTGGAGGCCCTTCGGTTCTATGTGGATTTGATCCACAAGGAAAACGTGGCCCCGAAAGATCCGGCTGATCCGGAAGAGGCGTTCCGCATCGGCCTGCTCTCCCTGCATGTGAACGGGCCGTGGATGATCAACCTGTTCAAAGAGCAGCCCGACCTGAACTGGGCGGTTGCCCCCGTTCCCGTTTTAGGTAAGGAGCGAGTGGTCTGGGGCGATGCCCATCTGCTGTGCATCCCCCAGCAGTCAGAGGAGATGACGGAAGCCGCCGTAACGCTGGCCAAATGGCTCAGCGACAACTCCATTGAATGGGCCAAGGCCGGGCAGGTGCCTGTGCGCAAGTCGGTGGTGGACAGTGAGGAGTTTGCTGCACTCACTGAGCAATTCGAATTTGCCAAGCAGCTGCCCTACGTGCGTTTTCTGCCCCAGACCGAGAGGCTGGCCGAAATAGAGAGCGTGCTTTTGGAGTACATGGACGCCGCTTACTTAGGGGACATGGATCCGGAGGAAGCTCTGGACTACGCGGCGGAAGAAGTGGAGGACATCCTGCGAAGAAGGTAACATGGAAAAGGGGACGCTCCCCCGGGGTCTGACCCTGCACGGGGGCGCTCCCCGTTCTTCATGCACGCAGCGAAACCTGACCCAGAAAGGAAAGTGAGGGCCCATGGGTACTGGCAAGAAGCGGCGCGACTTTACTCCCTTTTTGTTCATCCTACCGTTCATGGCTTTCTTTCTCGTGTTCATCGTCATCCCCCTCATCCACGGTTTGCTCCTCAGCTTCCAGGAGTGGTCGCTGCTTTCCGACCCCGTCTTCGTCGGTCTGGATAACTACATCGAACTGCTGGATGTAAGGCGCTTCCGGGCGGCGGTCCAGAACACGTTCATGTTCGCGGTGCAGAGCGTGCCCCTGCTTTTGGTGGTGCCGCTCGTTCTGGCTCTATTTTTGAACAAGACCTTTGTCGGCCAAAAGCTGGCTCAGAATGCCATCATCTCGCCGTTTCTCATTCCCTCAAGCAGTGTGCTGTTGCTCTGGATCTGGATGCTCGATTCCCAGACGGGCATGATCAACCAGATCTTCAAGGCTGTGGGCCTGCCCGGTCAGGCCTGGCTGAGCCGGCAGGGCTCCGCCATGGGCGTGATCGTCTTCGTCACCCTGTGGTGGACCGCGGGTTACAACATCATTCTCTTCTTAAGCAGCCTGCAGGATCTGCCCCAGGACCTTTATGAGGCGGCCGCGGTAGATGGCGCCAGCGGCTGGGCGCAGTTCTGGCACATAACGCTGCCCCTGCTGCGCAATCGGATGCTGTTCATCACCACCCTGCAGATCATCGCTTCCTTCAAACTGTTCGACCAGGTCTACATCCTGACCGGCGGGGGACCGGCGGGAAGCACGCGCACTTTGGCCTTTTACCTCTACGAAACGGGTTTTCGCGATTTCATGTTTGGACGGGCTGCAGCGGTCAGCTGGTACATGTTTATCATGATCGCCATTTTTGGTCTGCTCCAGGCGAAACTGTTAACTCGCTGGCTGGGAGAGGGGGTCTAGAGAGTGATCGGTGCGGCTAAGCGCAGGCAGAAGATTGTCTTGAGTATCGTGGGCCTTCTTTTGGGCTTGGTTTGGTTCTTCCCCATTTTGTGGATGTTCTTCTCGTCGCTGCAGCCCAACTCGGAGCTGCTCATCTATCCGCCGCGGATTCTTCCCCGGGTCATTACTTTGGAGAACTTCCGCACAATTTTGTTCAGCACCAGGGGCGTGAACGTGGGCAGATCCTTTCTGAACAGTGTCTTCTACGCCTCCCTGGTTACCCTCGGCGTCTTGGTCACCGCCACTCCCGCGGCCTACGCCTTTGCCCGCATGGAGTTTAGGGGAAGAGACGTCATTTTCTGGCTGATTGTGGCCACCCTGATCCTCCCGGTGCAGATGTTCATTGTCCCGGTTTATCTGCTCCTGGACCGTTTGGGGCTGCTCAACACCATTTGGTCCATCATCCTGCCGCCCATCGGGCCTGCCTTCGGTGTCTTCCTGCTGCGGCAGTTCATGCTCACCATCCCCGACGAGCTGGAGGATGCGGCGAAAATCGACGGATGTTCACCTCTGCGCTTCTTGGTGCAGATAGTTGTACCCTTGATGCGCCCGCCACTGGTCTCCTTGGCCATTTTGACCTTCTTAGGTATCTGGAATGATCTGCTCTGGCCGATGCTGGTCATCACCGACAGCAAGCTGCTGCCCCTGCAGCCAGCCCTGACCAGGATCAGGGGTGAGTACCACGGCACGTTCGAAGCGGGGACGATCATGGCCGGGGCCTTTGTGGCAGCCATTCCGGTGTTGGTGATCTTTTCCTTGGCTAGCCGGTATATTGTCCGGGCGGTTTCCACTTCAGGGATCAGTAGATAGGGAGGGGTGCAACCATGAAGCATCTGGCGGTACTGGCACTTTTTATCCTTGTGGCTGCGGGCACCGCAGCGGCCCAGGGGGAACCAGCTGAGGATCTGCTGCCGCCGCTCCTCAGCGCCTCGGTGCACGATCCATCCATCATCAAGGTCGGGGACGTTTACTACGTTTTCGGTTCCCATTTGGCTGCGGCCAAATCCACCGATCTGCGCAACTGGCAGGCCATTGAAACCCGGGTACACGACCAGAACAGGTTGATCCCCGATGTGTATAAGGAGCTGGAGGAAGTGTTCGCCTGGGCGGAAACGGATACCCTCTGGGCACCGGATGTGATCCAACTTCCCGATGGGCGTTTTTACATGTACTACTGCGCCTGCCGGGGAGATTCTCCCCTGTCTGCGCTGGGGGTGGCCGTATCTGACCACATCGAAGGCCCTTACAAGAACCTGGGGATCATGCTCTTCTCTGGCGGCCTGCGGGCACCGGACGGAAGTCTGTACGATGCTACCAAGCATCCCAACGTGGTGGACCCCCATGTCTTTTTCGACGCGGAAGGCGAGCTCTGGATGGTGTACGGCTCCTATTCTGGTGGGATCTTTATCCTGGAGCTGGATCCGGAAACGGGCTTTCCCCTCCCGGATCAAGGCTACGGGAAGCGCCTGGTGGGCGGGAACCACAGCCGCATCGAAGGACCGTATATCCTCTACAACCCCGACCTAGACTACTATTACCTTTTCCTCAGCTTCGGCGGCTTGGACTCCAGGGGAGGGTACAATATCCGGGTGGCCAGGTCGAAAAACCCCGACGGACCCTACTTCGATGCGGAAGGGAAAAACATGCTGGATGCCCACGGACCTAGGGGCAGCTTTTTCGATGACCGGTCCATTGAGCCCTACGGGGTGAAACTGGTGGGAAGCTTCCTCTTCCGCTCCGACTATGAGTATTACGGCTATGTCTCACCGGGCCACAACTCTGCCTACCATGACCCAGAAACGGACCGCTACTTCGTGATCATGCACACCCGCTTTCCCCAATCAGGGGAATACCACGAAGTGCGCACCCACCAGATCTTTTTCAACGAAGATGGCTGGCCTGTCATGGCCGTGCTGCCCTACGCTTTTGAGACGCTGGGTAAAGTTAGCACGGAGGAGGTGGTAGGGGACTATCTGTACGTAAACCACGGGAAGGATATCTCGTTCGTGAGAAAGCGGGCGGTGGAAATCAGCCTCAATGCCGATGGGACCATTTCCGGCGAAGCGGCAGGTACCTGGCATCTGGTGGATGACTACTTCGCCCGTGTGGAAATCGACGGCGTGCTGTACAAGGGCGTGTTTGTGCGCCAGTGGGATCCCGCGGCGTTGGATCGGGTGATGACCTTCACCGTCCTGTCTGAAGCGGGTGTGGCCCTCTGGGGCAAGGAGCTCCAGCGAGAACTGCTTGACCAGTGAATATGGGAAAGGAAGCTTTCTGAGCATGAAGGAGGAGGTTAGCATGGATAAGAGGTATTTTGTGCTGGTCGTCCTGTCTTTGACTCTGGTGTTCGCCGCGGGCCTGGGGGCAGCTGCGGAAAAGCAGCCTATGATCTACTACAGCTTCGACGAAATCCAGGAGGACCTGGTTCTGGATGGGTCCGGCAATCAAAGGAACGCCCTGTTGGAAGGGGGCATCAGCTGGACAGCTGATGGCTACAAGGGCGGGGCACTCTACTTCGCTGGCGAGGACGGTTTTGTGCGTCTGCCTGACAATGTGGCCAGGCACCTGGACAGCATGACCATCGCCCTGTGGGTGAAGCTAGACTCCAACCCCATGTGGGCCAGGGTGTTTGACTTCCAGGGCTCCAAGGGGTTCATGTACTTGACCCTCAACTCAGGGGATCCGGCCGGGGGCACGCGCTTTTCCATCTATGTGGGCGATCCGGATACGGAACCCATTCTTACCATCCCCGCGGACACCTTTGAGCTCGGCATGTGGTATCACATCGCGGTGGTGAGCGATGCGGAGAACTACCGTTTCTACGTAAACGGGGAAGAACTGGCGTCCTTGCCCGTGACCCATAAGCCAAGCGAGATCGGTTCCGATGTGGTTATGGCAAACTACCTGGGCAAATCCCAGTTCGAGGATCCCTATTTCCACGGCTTCATGGATGAGTTCTACCTCTTCGCCGAAGCCTTGAGCGCCGAGGAAGTAGCGGCACTGATGACACGCTAAAGATAGGGAAGGTAAGCCTCCAGCCCAGCGGCTGGGGGCCATTTTTCTTGTGCGGGCAAAACAAGGTATAGGCAAGCTGCCGTGGAATAAATGGTTTGAGGACCAAGGAAGAGGAGGTTGAGGAAAATGGCTTTACTTGCTGTGATCACAACCACCGCCACCGAGGAGGAAGCCAGGGCCATTGCCCGGGCACTGGTGGACCGGGGTTTGGCTGCCTGCGTGCAGATCTCTGCCCTGGAGAGCTTTTACATCTGGCAGGGGGCAGTGCAGCAGGAGCCGGAATACAGGGTGGTGGCCAAGACCACGGAGGAGCGCTATCCAGATGTGGAGCAAACCATCAAAGAGCTGCACTCCTATGAGCTGCCGGCCATCTATGGCCTGCCCCTTCATCCTGTGTATGCACCCTATGCCGAGTGGGTGAGAACCAGTTCGGGGGGTTCCCGTTAATCGGTACCGCCTTCTGGCCTCCCGGGTTTTCGGTTGACAAACGATGGCCAAGGGGATAAGATTGAGATAATTCTGTATTTCGAATTGCGCGACAAAAGTGTTCGACAAGGAGGGTGAAAATGCGCAAGAAACGAATTGTTGTTCTCTTGGTTGCGGTTGTGCTGCTACTTGGCCAAGCGGCCGCTGCTCATCAATCCGTGGATCCCGAGTCCACCTTGATTCCCTTCCATATGCAGGTTTTGGAAAACGGTCTGCGGGTGATTGTGAAGGAAATCCCATCGTATCCCATTGCCGTGGCTAATGTTTGGGTAGGAGTCGGAGCCAAGGATGATCCAGATGGTTTGTCGGGGATGGCCCACTTCTTCGAGCACCTGATGTTCCAGGGGACACCAAGTCGGCCGCTGGGGCAGATCTGGCAGGAGACAGCACTCTTGGGCGGGGATATCAATGCCGCGACGAGTTTGGATTTCACCTTCTACTACATTGTGGTCCCTTCAGAGCACATCCGCCAGGCCATGGAAATCCAGGCAGATGCCCTCCGGAACTCCCTGTTTGATCAGGCCCAAATTGACCGGGAGCGCCAGGTCATTCAGGAAGAAATCAGCATGGTGCGGGAGTCCCTCCAAACTTATCTGCTCCATTCGTCTCTGCAGGAACTCTTCGCCGGTACCAGCTATGGCAAGCCCATTCCCGGAACTTTGGAAGATCTGGCTCGAGTCAACCGCACCGAAATACTGGATTTCTACGCCCGCTATTATGTACCCAACAATATGGTCTTGGTGGTGGCGGGCAACGTGGTGGCAGAGGAAATCTTTGCCCTGGCCCGCGAGCTCTACGGCGATCTGGAGCCGAGGCCCTTACCCCCACCGGAATACATAGAAGTGCCGATCTTGGAGAGGGTAGTGCACAAAGAAGAAGAGCGGCCGGTGCAGCAGAGCTACATCCTGCTGGCCCATCCTGTTCCCGGCATGTACACCCGGGAGGCCGCGGCCCTGGAGCTGGCTTCCGTCATTTTGGCCCAGGGGCGCGCGTCCCGCCTCTACAGGCAGCTTGTGGAAAGGGAACGGGTGGTCAACAGCATCTCCGGATGGTATGAAGGTTTTTCCCAAGTGGGCTTCTTTGTCCTCGAGGCTGAACTGGAGCCGGGACAGCGGGACCGGTTTCTGGAGATCGTCCGGGCTGAGCTGCAGCGACTCCAGACTGAGCCCGTAAGCGAAGAGGAACTGGCCCGGGCGAAAGCTATGGTCCGCAGCACCGTGGCCTTTGGCACTGAGTCCAGCCTGAACGTGGCCTTGTTCTTGGGGCAGGCGGAGCTGATGGGCGGAGCACTTTGGGCCGTGAATTACAGCGCCATGTTGGACCAGCTCACCGCCGAGGATATTCAGCGTGCCGCCCAGCTCTACTTGAGTCCAGACGGCTATGTGCACAACGAGATCAGGCCGGAGGGGGGTAATATCCAGTGAAAAGGAACAGCATAGCCCTGGTGTTGTTGGTGGTTGTCCTGGCAGCGGCTCCGGCTCTGGCCGGGGAAGCATTTCGCTACACTTACAATGTGCAGAAGGTCGTTTTGGACAACGGTGTGACTCTGCTCCTTAAGGAGAATCCCGCCTTTGACATCATCGCCCTCACCTTGCTGTCCCGGGTGGGTACCATTCAGGATCCAGCCGGTTTGGAGGGTTTGACTTACCTCACTCAGCGCAATTTGCTGTCGGGGACGGTTAACCGCACGGCGCTGGAGTTGATCACGGAATTGGAGTCACTGGGCGTGCAGCTTTTGACCGCTACCTCGCACAGTTATTCACCGGTTTTCCTCCAGGCTTTGCCCGACAGCTTCCCCCAGGCCTTTGCGATCCTTTTAGATGTTCTGAACCACTCCACCTTCCCCCCGGAGGAACTGGAGAGGGAGCGTGAGCTCACCATGGCAACAGTGCGCAGCCTGGCTGATGACCCGATCAATGCGGCATTCCTGACCTATCTGGAGACCTTCTACGGTGATCATCCCTTCCGGAATACTGCCTACGGCTCGTTGGAGGGCTTGGCCGCTGTCCGCGCCGAAGACCTGCGGGAGTGGAAGCAGTACATCTACGCTCCTGAGAACCTGGTTGTCGCGGTGGTGGGCAACTTCCACACCGAGGAGCTGCTGCCGCAGCTGGAAGCAGCTTTCGGCCCTTGGCAGCCTGGGTATGAAGGATCCTTGGTGCCCAGGGAAACCGTACCGTTTTCCCATCCACCGGAAGATCGTGAGGTTAAGGTCCAGGTGCCCATGGAAGCATCGTTTGTGATCATGGGATACCCTGCACCCGATACCTTTGACCCTGATAGTGCAGCCATGGCCGTGATCAACACGGTCTTGGGCATGGATTCCGGTTCCCGTCTCTGGACGGAACTGCGGGAGAATCTGGGCCTGGTTTATCTGGCTTTCTCCGCCTACGATGAGCGGGTGGGTCCGAGCAACTTATACGCCCTGGCCGTAACTCACCCCGCGGCGGTGGAGACGGTGAAGGAACAGATCCGGCAGCAGGTGCAGCGTTTTATCACCGAAGGGCTTACCGAGGAGGAAATCGCCGCAGTGGCCGCCCAAAGGTGGGGGGGATTTCTCATTAAGAACGAAACCAACCTGTCCCAAGCCGTGCTCCTGGCCCAAGCTGAGCTTTCTGGCCGCGGCTATGCCTGGGTGGATGCGTACATGAACTTCTTCGCCGACGTGACCCCGGAGGACATCAAGCGGGTGGCGGAGAAGTACTTCCAGCACTACACCAGTGTGGTGGTGGGACCCTAGAATCGGGACAACGGACTCGTCGGTTGCTGTGCCGGCGGGTCCTTTTTTGCCCTTTGTTGTAAAGCAAGCTTGACAATGCGCCCGGCAGGGCGTACAATGGCAATGGATGCAAAGCACACTTTACATCGAGGCTGAGGGGTGGTTCCAGTTGAAGAACAAAGTGGCAGCACTGCGCCGGGAACGGGGCATCACCCAGGAGGAACTGGCCGATGCCCTTGAGGTGTCGCGCCAGACCATCAGCTCCATCGAAAACGGGAGGTACAATCCCTCTCTCGAACTGGCTTTCCGTATCGCCCGGTTTTTCGGGCTGACCATTGAAGAGATCTTCCAGGAGGATGAGTACCGATGAAAAAGCAGAGGGTCCGTGAGGTGGCCGTGTTCACTTTGGGATTGGTCTTGCTGATAGTGGGCATAGCACTCTGGGAGAACAAGGTGGGCGGAGTACTTCTAGGGGTGGGAGCCGGCCTGATGGGCATGTCTGCGGCGCGGCTTTACACGGGCTGGGTTGTGGCTAAGGATCCCAAGTTGGCCAGGCAGGTGCAGATTGAGGAGCAGGATGAGCGCCTAGTCCACATCAACAGCTTCGCCAAGGCCAAGGCCTTCGACTTTCTCCATGTTCTAGTGCCGCCCTTTCTCTTGATTCTCTCCCTGGCCCGGGTGCAGCTGTGGATTGTCTTGCTGGGCGTGGCCATCTATGTGGTGGACTGGGTGGTGTATTTCTTCTTCTATGTAAAAAGGACCAGGGAAATTTAGTTCGGGAAATGCTTGGGGCAAATCCTTGGGCAGCTCCACAGATAACTAGGAGGCGACGGAAGTGAATGTGCGGGTACTCCGGGAAAACCTAATCCTCTACAGCTTGCTGCTGCTCACTGCTGTCTTGATTTACTTCGCTTTTCTTTTGGGCAGCCATATCTCCCCCCGGTACCTGTGGCTGTTGCTGCCCGGGGCGCTTGGGGCGGGACTGAGCTACCTGGAGTACCGGCGCTTGCAGCGCCGCAAGCTCCTTTCCAGACTGCGGGCCCAGTGGGGAATTCCCGAGATGAAAAAGGAACGGGACTTCGCGGCCATCGCTTCCCTTTTTGAGCAGGCGGAACGGCCGAACACGGCCCTTGATGATCGCACCTGGCAGGATCTGACCATGGACGCGGTCTTCTCCCGCCTGGACCGCACCTTGACCTGGCCGGGCATGCAGACCCTGTACCGTTTGCTGCGCCTCCCGGAGATTGACAACTTGGAGAAGCTGCGGGCCAGAAGCCGGGCGGTGACCGGTTTTGAGCAGGAGAAAAGCGTACGGGAAGCGGTGCAGGTGATCCTCAGCGGCATGGAGGGACGCCTCGGCTCCGGGCTGCCCACGCTGATCTGGAACACTCCCCAGATCACACCCCGCCATCCCCTGATCCTCTACCGGTTGATGTTCGTTTTGGCGCTGTTTTCTCCGCTGCTCTTGCTCTTGTCCCTGCGTTTTTTCCTGGTCATGGTTTTCATTTTCCAGATCAACATGTACCTGCACTTTAAGGTGCAAAAGGAGACCAAGGCCCATTTTGAAGGGGTACGGGCCCTGCGGCAGCTGATCACGGTAGGAGGCAAGCTGGCCCGTTTAGATGCCCAGTTCCTCGGGGAGCTTCCCGCAGCCCTGCGCAGCGCCTTGGGACAGGTTAAGGGCTTCCGCCGAATTGTGCGCTATGTGGGGACGGAAAGCACCGATCCCCTTACCTACATGTTCCAGCAGTATTTCACCATTTTCTACCTGGCGGAAGTGCGGGGGTTTTACCGGGCGTTGGATTTCATCAAGGAAAACAGAAAGCCTCTGCAGCAGCTGTTTTTGGCCGTGGGGGAAATCGATGCCCTGCAGTCGGTGGCTTCCTACCGCGCTTCCCTGGACTACTATTGCGAACCGGAATTCACCCAAGGGCGCGGCCTGGAGCTAAAGGAGGCCTATCATCCGCTTTTGGCGGAGCCGGTGCCCAACTCCGTCCAGATCGGTGGCCGCGGCATCCTGATTACCGGGTCCAACATGTCGGGTAAATCCACCTTCCTGCGGACGGTTGGGGTGAATGTGCTTTTGGCCCAGTCCATCGCCACCTGCCTGGCCCGGAAGTACCGCGGCTGCCCCCTGCGCTTGCTTACTTCCATCGGCCGGGCGGATAATATCATCGAAGGGAAGAGCTATTACCTGGAGGAGGCCCTGAGTGTTCTGAGGGTCATCGAGGCCTTAAGTGACCGGCTGACGGCTTTGGTCATCTTTGACGAGCTCTACCGGGGTACCAACTCCGAGGAGCGGATTTTCGCGGCTAGGCGGGTTTTGGAATACCTGGTGCGGCGGAACGCCTTGGTGCTCACCGCCACCCACGACCTGGAGCTCACCAGCTTGCTGGCGGAGCACTATGACAGCTTCCACTTCAGCGAGCGGGTGGGCGCGCTGGGCCTGGAATTCGACTACAAATTGAAAAAAGGGCCGGCCACCACGAAGAATGCCATTGCCCTTTTGCGCTATTTAGGTTATCCCAAGGAAATTACCGACTAAAGCCCTAGACCAGCCTATGGCGGTGGGCATAGATGGCAGCCCGGGTGCGATCCTCCACGCCCAGTTTGCTCAGGACGTTGCTCACGTGCGTCTTCACCGTCTTGATGCCGATAAACAGTTCATCGGCGATTTCTTGGTTGGTCTTGCCCTGGGCAATGAGGATGAGCACCTCCAGTTCCCGGGGCGTGAGCTCATGGTGGGGCAGCTTTTCGCTGCCGTGATGGAGTTTGCCCACCATCTTGGCGGCAACCTTCGGTTCGATCACCGCTTCCTGCTTCACTGCCCGGCGGATGGCCTCCACGATTTCCTCGGCCTTGGCGGTTTTCAGCAGATAGCTGAGGGCCCCCGCTTCCAAGGCGGGGAAGATCAGGCTGTCATCGATGAAGCTGGTGAGGATGATAACCTGAGTTTCCGGCAGCTCCGCCTTGATCTGCTCCGTGGCCTCCACGCCAGTGCCCTCTTCCATGAGCAAGTCCATGAGGATCACATCTGGCTGCAGCTCCCGGGCCAGCCGCACCGCGGCTTTGCCGGAGGCGGCTTCGCCCACTACCTCCAGATCCTCTTCCGTTTCCAGATAGGCGCAGATGCCGCGCCTGACCATCTCGTGGTCATCAACCACCAAGACTCGGATTCTTTCCACTATTCATCTCTCCTTGCCTCTACTTCCTGGGAGATGGGAACCCTGACCTCCAGTTTGGTGCCCTGGCCGGGTACAGACAGCCACTGCGCGGTGCCGCCCATGAGGGTGCAGCGCTCCTGGATCGATCGGATGCCCAGGGACGATTGGGGTATTCTTTCCAGCACAAACCCCTTGCCGTTGTCTTCAATGACCAAAATGGCCCGGGGCGGGGTTTCTGTTACCTTGAGGGAGATGCGGACCAGATCAGCTTCCGCATGGCGCAGCACGTTGGAGAGGCCTTCCTGGGCAATGCGGTAGAGCTGGTTTTCTATGTTCTTCGGCAGGTTCACCCGGTCTAGATCCACAGCGCACTTGATCGTCTGCCTGCTTTCCAGTTCCGCGGCCAGGGAGGCCAGAGCCTGCGCCAGGCTTTCATCCTGCAGGGTTAAGGGGCGCAGCTGGAGCAGAAGGGCACGCATTTCCGCCTGGGCCCTGGTGGCAGCTTGGGAGATTTCCGCAATGAGGCCGGCGGTTTTTTCCGGGCTTTTCTCCGCCAAGCGGGATGCAGTGGCGGCCATCATGGCGATGGCAAAGAGCTGCTGACTCACGGCATCATGGAGATCCCTGGCCAGGCGCTGGCGTTCTTCGGAGATGGCCGTGATTTTAGTCTCTTGGATCAGCTGTTCGTTTTCCATCGCCAGTTTCTGGAGGGCTTCGACCTGGGCCTCCAGGCGGCTGGCCATTTCATTGAAGGCTTGGATGATCCCGTCAAATTCCGCATTTCCACTGAACGGCAGGCGGTAGTCCAGGTTACCGTAGGCCAGGTTCTTGGCCCCCAAGGTGATTTCCTCCAGTTCGCTGCGGATTTCCTTGCTGGAATAAAAGCCGCCCAAGACCGCGCTGATGGCGGCAATCACCAGGCCAATGCCCGCGGCGGTGAGGAATACCTCTGGCGAACTGGGCAGGGCCACAACTTCCGGGAACAGGAAATGGAGCAGCACGGCGCAGGCCAAAATGGCCAGGAGGCTGCTTAGGAAGTGGTAAAAAGTCCATTTGAGGCGAAAAAACCACATACCGTCACCGCCTAGCGGATCTGCCGGATGTTAATCTCCCCGATCTTCCAATGCACCTGGATGTTCACCTTTTTCGTGGCCTGATCATAACCTTCGCTCTGGATCTGCACGTAGCGCCCGCTGCCGGACTCGTGTTGGTCCAGCACGGTGATCTCCCCCAGGCCGATGCTGCACTCGGCCTTAAAGGGAAGTCCAGGGGGAAGGTAAATGCTGGCCTCACCGACATAACCCGATATGTCCAGAAAGACTTCCCGCTCAGGGATGATGGCGTGGGTGAGGTCCAGGTTGACAGTGCCGATGGAGTGGTGCAGAGTGAGATCATCCAAAACCCAACTGCCGGGGCCCCGGACAAACTCGCCCATGAACGCTCTTTTGTACTCCCGCATCTGCGTCTTTCCCCCTGGCTGGAAATGCACCTTGAAAACCGCCTTCCCTTTCTTGCCGGGGAAAAGGAGCATGATGCCCAGGATCACCAGGAACAGGGGCCAAATCAGCTTCCACGGTATGGAAGGAACCGTGATTCCAATTTTGGGTAGGAGCAGATAAACGCCCACCGTAACCACAACCAACCAAAGGGCGATTTCCCAAGAATCTTGAGAGCCTCTGCGTTCTTTGCTGATCTGGATCAGCTGCTGGAGCCCAAACCAGATCAGCACTCCGGGCCAGAGCAGAATCCAAGGAGTAAAGCCGATGATGCCGAGATTGTGCAGCAGAAAACCTATGCCAAAGATAATCAAGATTATGGGCAGCTTATAGGACATTGTCCTTCCTCCTTCAAGGCAGGGGCCGAAGCCCAAGGTAATAATTAGCTCCGCCAACGAAGAACTCCTCTAAGTCAACTCAATTCTAGCACGGTTGGGAAGCTGAAGTAACAGCCTGGAGTATGTCTGGAGCTCAGACTTGAGACGGAGAGTGAAAAAAGAAAAAGGAAGAATTCCCAAGGCGGGGTCCATGGCGAGGGAACAGGCATATGCTGGAGCAGGCGGCGCGGGAGGTGTAGAAGTCTGGCAAGGGGGGAAGATTTAGGGCACAAAAAAAGCTGGACGGGGGCTTGCATTCCCCTGCAATAAGTGCTATATTATTAAAGGCGCTGCAAGATGGGCGCCACAGCCAAGCCTTGCTCTTGAGGCTTGTTTCTTTCTGAAAGCACCTTGAAAACCAAACAGATTCTTGAACACAATTCTGTGTTTGGAGAGAATAAGCCACAGTTTGTGCGCTCTTAACAATTCAAGCTAGTATCAAGCTTTTCTGAGGGATAAACCTAGCTCAGCTAGGCTGACACTTTTCATGGAGAGTTTGATCCTGGCTCAGGACGAACGCTGGCGGCGTGCTTAATACATGCAAGTCGAGCGAGGTTACTGTTTCGGATCCCTTCGGGGTGAAGAAGCTTTAACC
>NZ_JBHGXH010000112.1:0-1756 GCF_041936445.1 Candidatus Darwinibacter acetoxidans
CTGCTGTCCTGGTGGACCTGCGGAAGGGATTCAGTAAGAATGGGACTCCTCAGTGGATCTGGACGTTTGCCATTATGAGCGGTGAGCATGCTGGTAAGGAGTTCCCGCTGTTCACGGCCATCATCCCGTCCGCCCTCTGGAAAGTCGCTGAGACTGTCGAGGCCCTTGGTCTGGGCAAGGGCGGCACAGTGAGCAAATTCACCAAGAGCGAGGCCCTGTTCCGGCGGTGCATAATCAATATCCGGAAGGATACCTACAACGGCCAGGAGCGGTCCTCTATCACCAAGGTGCTGCCGCACCCTGACGGCCCGGGGCCGGTCACCGGGTTCAACCCTAAGAAGGCTTCCGATGGCCCGGTTTCCTTCTAAGCTGGAACTAACCAGCGCCGGGGGTTGATACACCAGCCCCCGGCGCACTGGAGGTGAATCACGGTGCTAGTAGACAAGGTAGATGAGCATTATTGGACCCTGATGGAACGGTTTGAGAAAGCGCCAGAGCTGGCGATTGACGTCGAGACCACCGGCCTGAGGATCTGGCACGGGGACCGTATCTGCGGCATCGCTATCTACGATGGTGAGGTGGCTGCCTACTTCCCCTTTCGGCACGAGACCGGCTTCAACCTGCCCCTGGAGCGGCTGGAGGATTTCCGGCGGCTGATCCGAGGCAAGACCATCATCAACCACAATATCAAGTTCGACATAGAGGCTATGTGGGTGGACGGATTCCCGCTGCCGCACCGGGTCGAGGACTCGATGCTGGCAGCGCACCTGATAAATGAGAACGAGTACAAGCTTGACGCTCAAGGGCGGCCCATCAGGAGGTCGGGTGGCTACATGGCTACTGATTACACTCTCTCCCACCTGGCGAAGAAATATCTCGGCCAGGCTGACTCCAAGGACGAGATGGAGCAGATCATAAAGGAGAGAGGACTAACCAAGGGTAGTTTGTGGCGGTTGCCGCCGGAGCTGGTGGCACCATATGCTGTGGGTGATGTGAAGCTGGCCAAGGCCTTGCGTGATTTTTACGTTCCACACCTGAAGTTGTGGCGATTGTACGACCTATGGCAGGAGGTCAACCGCTATTGTATCATCACCGCCAAGATGGAGATCAGGGGTCTGCAGCTTGATCAGGATCGTATCCGCCAGTACATGGAAGAAGCGGAGCGGATGATAGAGCCGACTTTGAAGGAGATTCAAACTCTGGCTGGCTACGAGATTAACCCTGCCAGTCCTAAACAACTCCAGGCGTGGCTGGAGTTAGATAGCACCTCCAAGATGGTCTTGGAGGAGGAACTCATGCACCTGCCGGAGGACCACTCCAGAGCCATCGCCATCCGCAAGATTCTGGAATACCGGGGCTGGACCAAGGTTAACTCCACGTACTACCAGCCGTACCTGGAGTTATATGATTCCAACGGGATTATACACCCGAACCTGCTACTGCACGGGACGGTATCCGGGCGGCTATCTTGCGTACAGCCTAACTTGCAGGCGGTACCACGGTACTCCAAGGTATATAAAGTTAAAGACGTCTTCGTGGCCCGGCCCGGGCGCGTTCTGGTGTCGGCAGACTACTCCCAGGCGGAGGTCCGGTGGGGGACCCATTACGCCAGGGAGGAGAATATGGCGGCAAACCTCCTGGCTAGCAAGGACATTCACAGCGCAGCGGCGGAGGAGTTGGGGATTCCCCGGGACGCCGCCAAGCGAATCAACTTCGGCATTATCTACGGTATTGGCCGGAAGGCCCTAGCCAAGCA
>NZ_JBHGXH010000113.1:0-9931 GCF_041936445.1 Candidatus Darwinibacter acetoxidans
CTAGACGATCGATTCCATGAAAGTTGCCATAAGCGTCGGATTCACTGGTTTTCCTGCCTGGCGGCTGCTTTAGCCGCTTCCCGGCGTGTGGCGACGCTGCGTCAAGCCAACTGATCCCACGCCCAAAGGGTGGCCAAAGCACCGCTCACCTTATCTTCTCTATCCCACAGATTGCAAATAGTTACGAATAATGGTTTCAGTCGGTCCAAATTGACGGATTTCGCCACGGTCGAGCCACAGCGCCTTTTCGCAGAATCGCTGCGCCAGCGCTGCGTCGTGAGTAGCGAGGACGAAGATCTTGGAACGCTGGACGAGTTCATTCATCCGCATCTCCGCCTTCTTTACAAAAGTCGCATCTCCGACGCCGAAAACCTCGTCAATTACGAGAATATCCGGATCGATCGCTGTCGAAATGGCGAAAGCGAGCCGCAGGCGCATCCCCGATGAATAGGCGCCGACATGCAGATGCATGTATTCGCCGAGCTGAGCGAATGCGGCGATCTCTGCGCGTTTCTCAGGGATCTGTTCCGGTAGAACACCTTGGAGTAGCAGACAAAACTCAACATTGTCGTAACCTGAGACGTCGTCACGCATGCCGAGCCCGGCAGTTAGAAGCGCGCCTACGCGCCCCTCTATGACAACTGAGCCGGAAACGGGTGGATAAATGCCCGCCATTACACGGAGCAGCGTCGACTTACCCGCTCCATTCGCGCCGATCAGGGCGACTCGGTCGCCACGCTGCAGAGTTAGGCTAACTCGCCGAAGTCCCTGGAGAACAGGGCGTTGCCAATGATCTGCGCCAAAACGCGAACGACCGCCATAGAACGATAGCAGCCGCTTGAGCGATCGCTGATCGGCCTGCAGCAGCGGAAAATCGACATCGACGTCTCGCAGCTCGATTCGGCTCATGGTCTTCCTAAAGCCAATAAATCAACCGTTTATGGTAGCGGGTGTAAAATATGATCGCGAGGCAAAATCCAACAAAAGTAAGCACGGCGACGTACAAATAAGTTATGGGCGACGGCGCACTTCCAAGTAGCGGGTCGCGGACGATGGTGATTAGGCCACTTAAGGGATTAATATCGGCGATCCACCGGCGCGCCCCCAGACTCGAAGGGAACCAAAATACCGGCGTGACAAACAATCCCACCGTCAGAACATTGGCGATAATCGGCTGAAAGTCGCGAAAACGCGTACCCAGAACCCCAAGTAGCGGGACGACCCACAGAGCTTGGATCAGCAGCAAGAATAACCCGAAAGTTGCAAGCGGCAATAAGCGAACGGATGGATTCCCGAGAATCACGACGACGACGAAGGCTACGAGAAAATAGTGAAGAAACACAAGCACGTTTCGCCACACGACCCGCAGCACGTAAATGAAAAGCTTGCCGCGCACATTGCGTATATATGGCTCTGCTTCGACAAATACGCCCACGCCTTCGCTGCAGACGGCGGATATGTAGCCCCAACAGGCAACACCGATCGCAACGAATGGGACATAAGTCGCGAGTGGCATGTTAAACAGCGAACTGTAGACGAGGCTTAACGCGGAAATGAAAATGATCGCCGTGAACATTAACCACAGCGGCCCGATCCACGAGCGTCTGTAACGCGATAGCAGATCATGCCATCCAAATTTGCTCCACAGCCGCCAATCCCCGGCATCTTTCGCGAAATCCGTGAGCGTTACCATGACTCTCTGCAAGAAATTGCGCTTCGCCGAATCCCGCTGGAAGTCGCGCGACCTTAACGCGTACAACCTTATTCCAAGAATCTGGTTAAACCGCGCCCGGTTCCCTCGACTGCCGCTCTCGGCGACTGCGCTTTTCAACGTATCATCATGCATTCTTCTTCAAAAGCCTCGTTGCTGCACGGTGCGCTCGGAGTCGTCGGCCAATATCGGAGCCATTCCCATGATCCGCTGTGCCAGCGATTTCCTTGGAGCGGATCGCTGCGGCTTTTAGACTCCCGCAATCCCCGCGTCGGCAGCGGTCGCTTCGCCGCTGCGAGCGGCTGTACCATCAATGTTGCGTCGGCCACAACTTCCGCCAGCGGCTCCGCGCATCTAGTCTTGCTCGCTCCTTGGTGCTCTCGCGTTAGCCAGCCTTAATCCCACCTGGAAACCCACGTTCATCGTTGGAGCATTCACCATTCCCCTCGCAACTGAGCATATCTCCCGTCAAATCATGCACGCCGTCTCAGACCAACCTTTCGCAGCGCATTAACGGCCGATTCTCGCGCCCGCCAGAACGGGCTGTTGCGCATGGCCGTTATCGCCTGCAACGCTTGTTGGAGTTGGGGGGCAGCAGCCTGACAGCTCTGCTGGAAGCTGCGCAATTCGGTCCAGGCTGAGATTGGCACAGAGATCTCTCCAGCCTCAATCCGGCCGTAGGTCTCGACGAAGGCTGCAGCCATGTCCCGCGCCATTTTGGCGAAGCTAAACAGCGTCGCCCGCTTAAGCCCTCGGGCAATGAGATCGTTTCGAAGGGCCGGTTCGTGGAGGCTCAAAATCGCACGGGTCAGGTCTTTCGGATCACTCTCGTCAACGAAGAGGGCGGCGTCTCCTACGACTTCTGGTAACGAAGAGTTGTTACAAACGATCGGGGGCGTTCCGCAAGCCATGCTTTCCAGCGGCGGCATGCCGAAGCCCTCGTACTTCGACGGATAGAGCAGCGCATGGGCGCCAGCGTAGGCAGCACAAAGTTGCTCGTCGTCAAGTTCAAGGTTTCGCACCTCAAGCTTGGGCGCGAGGTCGCGCAATTCCGGCTCAACGTCCGGGCGCCCTCCAACACAGACGAGGATAAGCGACTTGTCCTGGGGCAGGTCGGCTAATGCGCGAAAGGCAAGGGTGCCGTTTTTGTAGCCGCCGTACCCCACCCGCTCCCCCACCATCAGAACATAGTCTTGATCCTGCAAACGGTGGGCAGCTCGGAACGCATTCACCTGTTCAGAATCCGGGGGCGCGAAGACGGGAGCTACGCCACTTTTGGTGACAAATGTACGTCCACGCGGGAGGTTCGGATACAGCCGTTCCAAATCTTCGGCGGAATTGCGTGATATCATTGAGTGTCCGGCTGCATGAAGGATGGCGCGCCGCTTCTCGTTCCAGGGCTCGTCGACGAGTGGAAAGCCGAGCACCTCCGGAATCATATCATAGCCAGAAAAAAACGATGGCGTCGTGGTAGGTGTCGAATAGTACGTTGAAATAAACAGGTCCGCGCCGAGCTGGCGGCAGACGCGCTCCAGGTAGAGGCTGTCACGACCGGTCTGCGCATAGTCGTGCTTGGCAATCGTGTAACTGTGAACGCCGGGGAATTGCGGTGCCGTTCCGGCGCGATCAAGGAGGATCATGTTGTCGATGAAGTCCGATTTGATCCATTCGCGAAATAGATTTTCCCACACTCGGCCGATGCCGGACGATAGATACTGCCAGAACAAGCCGTCAACAACGATTAGCGGTCGGTTCACAGCAGACCGGTTCTGCACATTTCGCAGGGGCCTAACATCCTCAGAAGTCCAGTGATCCGTCCCCGAATCGAACATAGCGATCGGGTCGATAGTGTAATGCACGTCGTAGTCGAACATAGTGGTCCTATTGAGACACAACTAGCGAGCCGCTGAAATCCATTCGGCCCAGCCTCGGGGTTCGTGGTCGATGCATCTGTCGTATTGCTTCTCGCCGGGGGAGTCGCGCTCTTCGTGATGGCTTGGTCTCCGCGATTCGCTCGATCCGTCCTTAGCCGTATTGCTCTTCATTGCGGCCCAGCCTTCCGCGGCCTGTTTAGGTGGAGCGTTCCGTCAAACGGCTTAAGCCGCTGATTTCCTTAAGTGTCAACTCAACTCACAACGCTACCTTGACGGAGAATGTCTAGCCGGGTAGCCGAGTACCTTACACGCTTGGCTCACGCGCCAAGTTGTTTCGTCAAATCTAGCGGGCGTAGTGGTGAGCTCAAAACAGCTTTTTTGTCCAGTTGCTTGAAGCTTGCAGGCTGGCTAGGTGTCTTGGTGGTCGCCGCTTCTTCGACCAACCAGTTTCCACCTTACCGAAAATGCTCTAACGCTGCTCGGGAGAGAGTAGCGGCTTGACTGTCCAGAGGTCTGACTGGAGGAGGATATCCACCACTTCGAAGGAGGGTTTATAAACGTGCCTAATTGGACCAAGAACGAAAAACGGGAAACTCTGATGTACGCACCGTCCATTTCGCGAAGAACTGCGCTCATTACGGGAATTACCGGGCAGGACGGGGCTTATCTCGCCGAATTCCTTCTCGCCAAGGGCTATATGGTGCATGGGCTACGGCGGCGCTCCTCTTCTTTTAACTCAGCACGCATCGAGCACCTCTACCGGGATCCGCACGAACCCAATCTGCGCTTCCTCACCCATTACGGTGACCTCACGGATTCGACGAATCTAATCCGCATCATTCAGGAAATCCGGCCCGACGAAATCTACAATCTCGCTGCGCAGACTCACGTCAAGGTCTCGTTCGAAACCCCGGAATACAGCGCCAACGCCGACGGCATCGGCGCGCTGAGGCTGCTTGAGGCACTGAGGATACTGGGGCTCGAGAAAACGACGCGATTTTATCAGGCCTCAACTTCAGAGCTCTATGGGCTCGCGCAGGAGACGCCGCAGCGCGAAACGACGCCGTTCTATCCGCGCAGCCCGTATGCGGCCGCGAAGCTTTACGCGTATTGGATTACCGTGAATTATCGTGAGGCCTACGGAATGCATGCTTCCAATGGCATTCTGTTCAACCACGAGAGCCCAATCCGGGGTGAGACCTTCGTAACGCGAAAGATCACGCGCGCGGTCGCCGCTATCGAGCTCGGCTTCCAGGAGAAGCTATTTCTTGGCAATCTCGACGCTAAGCGCGATTGGGGACACGCCCGTGACTACGTTGAAGGCATGTGGGCCATCCTTCAGCAGAATGAGCCTGACGACTACGTGCTTGCTACCGGCAAAACGCACTCGGTGCGGTTCTTTGTCGAAAGGGCTTTCGCAGAAGTCGGTCGCGCGGTCGTCTGGCATGGAGCAGGTGTGAACGAGAAGGGGATTGACGCTGCGTCCGGCAAAGTGCTGGTCGAGGTCGATCCACGCTATTTCAGGCCGACAGAAGTCGATCACCTGCTGGGCGATCCGAGCAAGGCGCACCAGAAACTTGGGTGGCGTCATAGAACCTCGTTCGAGGAACTCGTTAAAGAGATGGTAGCCTGTGATCTCGCCGCGGTGAGACGCGAGAGTGCCCTTCGTGGCCCCGAACTGCTGCGGAATTTTCTCAATGGGGCCGACACCGCTGTTTGATCTGCGCGGAAGGCGCGTATTCGTCGCCGGCCATAGCGGTATGGTGGGGTCCGCTATCCTGCGCCGCCTTGTCACCGAAGACTGTGATATCATTACTGCACCGCGTGAGATTGTCGACCTCGCTCGCCAGCAGGCGACCGAAGACTTCTTTGCTGCGGTACGGCCCGATGTGGTGTTCCTAAGCGCTGCGCGTGTTGGCGGGATAGCAGCCAACAGCTCGCTGCCGGCCGATTTTATTTACGACAATCTCGTAATTGCGACCAATGTTATCAACGCGGCGCACAAAGCCGGCGTCGCGAAACTGCTCAATCTAGGATCCTCCTGCATCTATCCGAGGCTGGCCCCCCAGCCTATGACCGAAGACCTGCTCCTTACCGCCCCACTTGAGCCGACTAACGAGTGGTACGCCGTAGCCAAAATCGCGGCTATTAAGCTCTGCGACGCCTATCGCCGCCAGCATGGGTGCGATTTCATCTCGGTAATGCCGACGAATCTATATGGCCCCGGTGACAATCATCATCCCGAGTACAGCCACGTGCCGGCCGCCCTGATTCGCCGTTTCCACGAAGCCAAAGATGCCGCCGCCCCGGAGGTAGTTGTCTGGGGAACTGGCAGGCCCCGGCGCGAGTTCCTCTACGTCGACGATCTCGCCGATGCTTGTGTGTTCGTTATGCAGCGCTGGTCCGGTGAGGGCTTCCTCAATATTGGCACAGGCGAGGACCTGACCATCGCTGAGTTTGCGCGACTCGTTGCCGAGACAGTCGGCTATCATGGTCGAATCGTTTTCGATCTAACGCGTCCGGATGGTACACCACGCAAGCTGCTCGATATCTCGCGCATCGCCGCCCTCGGCTGGCGGGCTACAACCGTCCTTCGGGAGGGGCTGTCGGCAGCTTATGCGGATTTTCTCTCGCGGAGGAACCGAAGTGATTTTACCCTTTGAACTCCTCGCATATGTTTGCCGAGCTTGCGCCGGAAGCTGTTCCAAGCCGCAAAGTCGTGCAATACGCTTACGACCTTAACGACTCCTAGGAACAGCTTTATTGCTTGACCTTTTCCAGGGTCGGATACACTCATGGGTAAGCTTGAGACTTGAAATGCGGGTGTGCAGTTGTGCGAGCAAATGAACGGACGGCCCTGATTTTCGGCGTTTCTGGTCAGGACGGGGCCTATCTGGCCGATTTGTTGCTTCGAGAGGGATTCGAAGTGCACGGTACGTCTCGCGACAAGGAGGCCCAGAGTTTCAGAGGTTTACGCGCACTCGATATCATTGACAAAATTCATCTTCATTCGTCTGTGCTTGGCGATTTTCGTAGCGTGGTCACGACGCTCAAGACAGTTAAACCACGCTATATTTACAATCTTGCCGCTCAATCGTCGGTAGAGCTTTCCTTTAATCTTCCAGTGGAGACAATTGATAGCATTATGCATGGCACTATAAATGTGATGGAAGCCATGCGCTTCCTCGCGCTCGATGCGCGCTTTTACAACGCCTCTTCGAGCGAATGCTTCGGCAATACAATCGATGGGCCAGCCGATGAAACGACCGATTTTCGGCCTCGCAGCCCCTATGCAGTAGGTAAGGCGGCAGCCCACTGGGCCGTGGCGAATTACCGCGAGGCCTACGGGCTATTCGCCTGCTCCGGTATTCTTTTCAATCACGAATCCCCGCTGCGCCCAATCCGCTACGCCACGCAAAAGATTGTCCGTGGTGTCCTCGACATTGCTGAGGGCAAAACCGAGATTTTACAACTGGGGAATATCGATCTCTTCCGTGACTGGGGCTGGGCGCCAGAATATGTCGACGCCATGCAGCGCATGTTAGCCCAAGACGAGCCGTCAGATTTCGTCATCGCCACCGGTGAGACCCATAGTCTCAGGGATTTCGTTGCCGGTTGCTTTGCTGCTGTCGGAATCGACTGGCAAAATCATGTCAAAACAAGCGACCTTTATCGACGTCCAACGGACATCGAGTATAGTAGCGGAAGTCCACAAAAGGCGAAGCGTTTACTCGGCTGGGAAGCCACTATAAAGCTGCCGCAGCTGGTTCCGCTGCTAATCGCCGCAGAACAGGAGCGGCGTCGGCGAGCGTGAGTTGTGTAAGAGCATGCCAGCGAATGGCTCGGCTCATTGCTGAGCGGGCGATTCACAAACTGCGGCGCTTGTGGGCTGATACCTTGTGGGCTAAGAAAAGAGCGGCGATCCATCGCCGCGTGTCGGCACGTCGCCTGACGGCTGGCGGCATCTGCGCGATGAGGGGCGTCATGTTGAGCCCCGCAGATTGGCCACGAACGTCCTGGCATCATCTGCAACGGGGCTTCGCTTCTCCTCGGAATCCGTGGTCGAGGCATGCGGCAGCAATGCTGCACTTCGGCGGAAAAATTGCGCTCGCCAATGCGGCTCTGCGGTTCGGTGCGGGCGGACCCGCTCAAGGCCCTTGGCCATGTTCGGTCACCTTAGCAACCCACACCGATCAATTCGCCGAAACCTCCCTCGGCATGCTATTTATCGTCGTTACTGAATCAAATCTGTCCGCGCAGGTTGGAACCTGATTTGAGCAATATCGATCAACGCACGCCGGCGCTCGCAACAACTGGCGGCTTTGCCGCAGCTGCTTTTCCGGTTTTCGCCTTAGCGTTGGATGTGATCCTCCGCCGTGTGGCCGAATTAACGGGATACGCGCCGAACCCCGGTGCTTGCCTGGCGTTCGCGGTCGTTGCAGCCGCAATTTACGTCACCGTCTCAGCAGGTCAGCATCTGCGATGGAAGATTGGAGCCATCGCCCTGCTGATCACTGTCATTGCCATATTGGCGGCAATTGGATTTCGGCAATTCCCTGATCACGGCTTCGATGCACAGTCCTACCACCTTCCTTCCGTACTTCGACTCATGAATGGATGGAAGCCTATGGTTGAGGCCACCGATCTTACTTTGTCCAACTATTATCCGAGTGGGATGTGGACAATCCTGGCGGGATTTGACGCTATTTTCGGCTTTGAAAGCGGCCGGGCGCTCGGCCTGATACTTATGATTGCGGCGTTCAGTGCCCTGTGGACGGTGTTACTTCGGGCCGACATAACTGCGGTCCAACGAACCATAATTTGCGCATTGCTCGTCGGAAACCCTGTTGCGCTGTCCCAGTTTTTCACTTCTCTTGTCGATGGCGCATTATACCAAATGGTGCTTATTTTTATTTGCAGCCTAATCCTGATGCTAGAAAGACGAGATCTTTTTGTAGCCCTGTTGGCGACCGCAGCACTAATCCTTGTGATAAATACAAAATTGACAGGGCTTTTCTTCGCCGCAACGGCAATTGCAATATGGGCAGGAGTTATTATATTTAGATATACTCGTCGCGGGACACTGCCAAAATATTTGTGGTGGCAGATAAAGTGGCTTACCTTAGCAATTGTGTTGTCTGTGGGCTTTGTAGGCTGGCGGCCTTACGCGACAAACCTACTTGAATATCACCGTTTCGTCTATCCCCCGCCCGATGAACTGGGTTACAACCCAAGTACGGGAAATCAAATTCCACATAATCTTAGAACGTCGGGACGTATAGCCAAATTAGGCGCCCTTTTTTTTGCACGAACGAACATGCATGGCGGCCCGATCGAATTCAAGGTGCCAGGGACGTTCAATGGGAACGAGCTCCATATGGCGAGCGATACTCGCAATGGGGGTTTCGGTCCTTTCTTTGGAGTCGCAACTATTTTGGCGATCGCCGCATTGGCGCTGGCTGCGTTTCACTATCGGACGGTTAGTTTGCCAAACGACCCTTATTTTGTGGTCCTTCTTTTTTTAACAGCGCTCGGCACGGCGGCTACGGCTGTTTTCCCCGAGCCGTGGTGGGCACGTTTTGTGCCGTTTGCATGGTTGATGCCGCTTGGCGGCGTTTGGCTTGCCGAATTGTTGAGGCCAAGCCCATATATTCGGGCATGCATGACGTCAGTCGTCGTACTGTCTCTACTCAACATGCTTATTGCCGGGACCTCGGCTGTTCGCGATGGCATTCGCTATGCCGCTGATATCGACGATAAACTAGGTCGGATGGTCCGTGATCCGGACACAATTTATCTTTCGCGCGGAACATTATGGAATCCGACAATAAATGGTAGGCATGCAGCTGAAGATGTTTGGCGTCGACGATTGTCGGACCGAGGCAAGACCGCGGTGGAGATCGTGGCGCGTACTGACTGCAAAGCGATCGAATTCCTCACGGTCGATGTCGAACGATGCCTTCCCCTGGTTCCAAGTATCACGGAGTAGCGCGTCGCATCCGTGACTGCAGGCGGCGCGGAAAAAACACAATGACAGGGTCCAGAAAAACAGCCGGTCGCTCGGATTCCGGCCAAGCTAACTGACAGCTTTGTAGCTGTCGGGGCGGCTTGGCTTTGCAGATCGTCGCCTCCAAGCGCCAGCGCGACCTCCTATTCGATGTTAGGGAACCTTCTGTCATTGGGCGTCGAAGTCAACGTCTTATTTAGTCGCTCGTTAACAAGCCGGTTTGAGCGGTGATGGGGCGGCGAGCGCGCGGATGAGGGCGTGCAGGATCAGGCGCAAGAAAGCCTTGAGCCAGGCGAGGACGAGGCGGAAGTTGTAGCCGACGGCGGAGAGGACGACGTT
>NZ_JBHGXH010000114.1:0-29861 GCF_041936445.1 Candidatus Darwinibacter acetoxidans
CTCATACTCACGCACCGCAGCTTCACCTCCCCTCTGGACAAATGGCCCTAGGCTCCCGCCTAGAGCAAGGGCAGGTTTATTATACCACCGCACTAGATCGAAGTCAAACATTAGGGCCGCCTTAATCCAGGGGGAACTCTATAATCAAAACACCGTCGAAGTTGTTGTACCTGAAGGTATACTGCTTACCGCCAAAGGTCCTTGTGATCTGGGCTTGGGGATACTCAGCCGCGATCTCCATTTGCCAATCCCAGGCCCTCCTGGCCTCGTCACCAACGGCTGGACGCCTTTCGTCGAAGAGCCGGCACCCCCTCCGTCCCGGCTGGAAATGGCAGGGTGGCGGGGAACGGGTCAAGCGGGAGGGAACAGCCCATGGCTCAGATGCACACGGCCGCCACAAACAGCACCGCCCTTCTTGGTTGGCATTTATTGCTATTTCCATTGTACCATGTTAGAAGTGTAATTTGGATAGTTGCGCAAAAGCAAGCAGCCCAGAACTCCGTTTCCATCGGCGTTTTGGGTTGCTTCTCCTCTGATAAGCAGATCAGACGTTGAAGCGGAAGAAGATCACATCGCCATCCTGCACCGCGTAGTCCTTGCCCTCAATGCGCTGCAGCCCCTGCTCCCGGCAGGCCTGCACCGAGCCTTCCCGCACCAAGACATCCCAGGGGATCACTTCCGCCCGGATAAAGCCCCGCTCCATATCTGTATGGATCCGTCCCGCAGCCTGGGGCGCCAGAAGGCCCCGGGGAATGATCCAGGCCCTGGTTTCCTCACCCTTGATGGTGTAGAAGGTAATCAGGTTCAAAAGGCGCACGCCCGCCTCCACCAGGCGGTGCAGGGCAGGCTTGTCCATACCGACATCCTCTAAAAACAGCTTCGCTTCCTCCGGATCTAAGCGGGTTAGTTCCCGCTCAAAATCCGCAGCCATGGTGATCACTTCCGCGCCCTCTTCCGCCGCCCAGGCCAGGAAATCCCCGGGGGCCTCTTGGTTTTCCTCATCGGTGTTGAGCACATACACCACCGGTTTGGCTGAAAGGAGCGGCAGACCTGGCAGAGCTGGGAGGGAAGTGCGGCGCAGGGGAATGCCCTGCTCCAGAGCGGCCTGGTACTTTTCCAGCAGCTCCAGCTCTTCTTTGTACTTGGCCTCTCCGGTTTTGAGCATCCTTTCGGTCCGCTCCCGGCGCTTGCGGATGGTCTCCAGATCAGCCAACATCAGTTCCAGGTCTACGATTTCCACATCCCGCCGGGGATCCACGGTACCGGTGCTGTGGGCCACATCTTCATTGGTAAACAGGCGCACCACGTGGGCCAGGGCATCCACCTCCCGGATATGCCCCAAGAACTGGTTGCCCAAACCTTCTCCCCTGCTGGCCCCCTTCACCAGGCCGGCAATGTCCACAAACTCAATGGTCGCGCCTGTGAGGATCTGGGGCTGGCTCACCTGGGCGATGGCCAGCAGGCGCTCATCGGGAATGAGTACCACTCCCTGGTTCGGTTCGATGGTGCAAAACGGGTAGTTCAGTGCCGGCACATCCAGCCCGGTGAGGGCGTTGAACACCGTTGATTTGCCCACATTGGGCAGGCCGATGATGCCGATCCGCAGCGCCATTGATTTCACCTCCGGAACAAGGTAAACTAAAGAGCGAACGCGCAGTCGTAAAGGAGGATTCTACCATGCGGCGACTAACCAGGGCCGCGATCATCGCCGCCGCCTACATCGCCTTGGTCTTTGCCTTTCAATTTGCCAGCTTCGGGCCCATTCAGTTTCGGGTGGCCGAGGCCCTGACCCTCTTGCCCATGGTCTACCCGGAAGCCATCGGAGGCATCTACATAGGCACGCTCCTGGCCAACGTCCTGGGCGGCAACGGTCCCTGGGACATTTTCGGGGGCAGCCTGGTGAGTCTGCTCGCGGCCTATCTTACCTACCGCTACCGCCGGCATCCGGTTATACCCTACGCTTCCCCCATCGTGCTCAATGCCTTTTTGATCAGCTTGTACCTGCGCTTTATCTTGGAAGTCCCTTCCTACTGGCTCTTGGTGCTGAGCATCGGCTTCGGCCAGTCGGTGGTCGTTCTGGGGCTGGGCATTCCCCTCTTGCGCTTTATCCAAAGGCATCAGGACCGGTTTTTATAAGAGAGGATTTCCTCCACCAGGCGCTCCCGCAGGGCATCCACCCCGCTGAAATCCATGGCTGCAGCATAGATGCTTTCCACTCCGGCGTGGACAGCCTGGGCCTTCTGGAGCTCGGCGATGCCCAAATCCACAAGCTCCCTGAAGAGCTGGCGATCCCGGGCGTTTGCCCCACCTTCCCCTCCCCGGCCGCAGATCAGGCGCCGGCCGGCCAGGTCTTCCAAAGGCTCCAGAGCGGTTGCGGTGAGCACCGCCAGGTTCAGCTCAGGCAGGAGCAGGTGCAAAAGCTTACCCGGATCCAGGGGATAGTGAAATGCCTCCACCTGAAGCCCTGCCAGCTCCGCTTGGCTTAGGATCAGCTCTAGGTAGTGGAACTGCCCCGCACCTGGGGGGCCCGTGAAGATATACCTGGTGAAGCCGGCGCTGAGAGCGCCGATCTCGCTCACATACCCCTGGGGAGTTAAGGCGGAAGCAAAAAGGCGCCGGGTTTTCTGGGGTGTCAAGGCAGCCTTCCCGGCGCGGCGGATGGGCCCGAGGATCTCCTCCAGGGCGGAGCTTACATCCAGTTTGTTCCCGCTGCTTCTGGCCGCGACGTTTTCTTCCACCGCCAGGGCCGCGGCAAAGTAGCGGTAGGCCGCCTGGAAATGGACCCCTTTTTTCCTTCCGGCCGCGGCAATCTCTTCCCTCTTTTGGGCCAGCTTCTCCCCATCCCAAAACTCCCCAAGGTTGAGGAACTCATCCCGGCAGCCGGGCCACGCGGGCTCCTGCACATGGGGAAAGGTGGCGTCCATCACCGCCACCCCCAATTCCCCGCAGGCAAAGGCGTCCAGCGAATGGGCATCGGAGCTGCAGAAAAAAAGCTCTACGGAAAGGCCCTCTGCCGCCAGCCTTTCCGCCAGGTCTTTCATCAGGCGTGATTTGCCCGTGCCGGGCCCGCCCTTAAGCAGGTACACCCGGCGGGCGTCCTCGCCGATAATGTGGTGAAAAAAGGAATGGAAACCCTTGGCGCTGTTGCTTCCCGCAAACAGCCTGCGCACTGGCACTGCACAGCCCCCCTCTAGTTGCTCGACTGCTCCCAGTATATTCTTCACCGCGGAGGCGTGCTCTGCCCCTTGATCTGGCGCACCAATTTATCCCGGGGGATGAGGATCACCCGGCCGCAGGTGGTGCATTTCAGGCGCGTGTCCACCCCGGGCTTGATTACCTCCCAGGTCTGGCCCCCACAGGGGTGCTTCTTGCGCAGCGTCAAGATCTGCCCCACTTCATGCATGGCGATACCCCCCAAGATTTCCCTGTACTGCAATTATTATAGCATAGGTTTTCGGCAATTATTTAGAGGGTATTCCCCCCTGGCGCAGAACTATTGAGGGGAGATCAAAGTCTGGATGAAAGGATGACCTACTTGAAAAGGATTAATGCCCTGCTTTTAGTTGCCATTCTTGCCCTGTCCATTTTCGCTGCTCCCCTGGCCACGCTGGCGGAAAGCGGCGCTGACGCGGAGGTTGTGGCCAAGGTGAACGGTGTTGCCATAACCAGGCAGCAGTTTTTAGATCTCCTGGAAGCTGAGTACGGTTTTTACGCCCTGCAGGAGCTGGTCCAGAAGGAACTGATCCGGCAGAAGGCTGAACAGATGGAGATCAGCGTCGATGAAGCGGAGTTCAACGAAACATGGGAGCTGATCGTGGCTCAGCTGGGCGGACCGCAGATGATGCAGCTTATGCTGCTGCAGAACGGCATCAGCGAGCGGCAGTTCCGGGAGCAGCTCCGCTGGAACATGCTGGTTTCTGCCCTGGCCGGCGCTGAGGTGGAAGTGACCGAAGAAACGCTGCAGCAGTGGTTTGAAGCCAACCGGAACCGCTATGACCAACCCCTGGCGGTGGAAGTCAGCCACATCCTGGTGGACACTGAAGAGCAGGCCCAGGAGCTTTTGGCCCTGCTGGAAGAAGGGGCAGACCTGGCCGATCTGGCCGCTGAACACTCTCTGGATCCCGGTACAGTAACCCAAGGCGGTTACCTGGGCTGGATCACCGAGGGCCTCACAGTGCCCGAGTTTGAGTCCCTGGCCTTTGGCCTGGAAGTTGGCGCCTTCGGCATTGCAGAAAGTGTCTACGGTTGGCATGTGGTCACGGTCCATTCCAGGCAGGAAGCGAAGACGGCCAACTACGCTGAAGTGGCCGAGCAGGTGGAGCAGGATTACCGCCGGTCCAATGCCCTGGATTTCCAGAGCTACGTGGCTAAACTGGAACAGGAAGCTAGTCTGGAGATTCTCTGGGAGCCTAAATAGTTAGGTTGAAGAAATGGGAAATAAGGAAGCGCCCTTCCCAGCTGGGAATGGGCGCTTTTCTTGATCCTGCCGTTTGAACTATGCTTTCCGCCAGCGCAGAACGGGATGCCTGGCTGCCCGGGCCTCATCGACCCTTTTCACCGGTGTGTTGTGGGGTGCGGAGGTGAGCATTTCCGGCTGCTCCTCGGCCTCTTTGGCGATCTGGCGCATCACTTCTATGAACTGATCCAAGGTGGATTTGGCTTCTGTTTCGGTAGGCTCGATCATGATGGCCTCATCCACAATCAGCGGGAAGTACACTGTGGGTGCGTGGTAACCGTAGTCAGAGAGGCGTTTCGCCAGATCCAGGGTGCGCACACCGTGCTTCTTCAGACCGGACCCGGAGAGCACGAACTCGTGCATGCAGATCCGGTCGTAGGGCAGTTCGAAAACATCCTTCAGTTTGTTCATCATGTAGTTGGCGTTGAGCACCGCGGTCTCGCTCACTTCCCGCAGGCCTTCCGGTCCGTGGGAGAGGATGTAGGCATAGGCCTTGGCGTAGACCAGGAAGTTCCCGTAGAAGGAGCGCACCCGCCCGATGGAATGCTCAGGCATAACCAGGCGGAACCGATCCCCTTCCTTTTCCACCACAGGTCCCGGCAGGAAGGGCGCGAGCTCCTTGGAGACCACGATGGGACCGGCACCGGGCCCGCCTCCGCCGTGGGGAGTGGAGAAGGTTTTGTGCAAATTGAAATGGACGACGTCAAAACCCGTATCCCCCGGCCGCACGATGCCCAAGATCGCGTTGGCGTTGGCTCCATCGTAGTAGAGCAGGCCGCCCGCGGCGTGGACGATCTCGGCGATTTCACAGATGTTCTCATCGAAGAGGCCCAAGGTGTTGGGGTTGGTGAGCATCAGCCCCGCGGTGTTGGGGCCAACCAGCTTCCTCAGGGCCTCCACATCCACTCCGCCCCGCTCATCGGAGGGCACTTCCACCACTTTGTAGCCCACCATGGCGCAGCTGGCCGGGTTGGTGCCGTGGGCCGAGTCGGGGACGATCATCTCGTTGCGGTGTCCCTCGCCCCGGTGATTGTGGTAGGCCTTGATCACCATGAGCCCGGAGAGTTCCCCGTGGGCCCCCGCTGCAGGCTGCAGGCTTGTCTTGGCCAGCCCGGCGATGGCCGCCAGGTGCTCGCCCAGGTTGTAGATGAGCTCCAGCGCGCCCTGCACCGTCTCCTCCGGCTGGTAGGGATGGATGGCGCTGAGGCCCGGCAGGCTCACCAGATCCTCATGCACCCTGGGGTTGTACTTCATGGTGCAGGAACCCAGGGGGTAAAAGCCCACATCCACCCCGTGGTTGAGCCTGGAAAGCTGCGTGTAGTGGCGCACCACTTCCGGCTCGCTCACTTCCGGCAGCTGTGGCGGTTCACTGCGCAGGTATTCCTGGGGAATCAGCTCCTCCAGGGGTGTTTCCGGTACATCCAGCTCCGGCAAGCGGTAGCCCCGCCGGCCCGGCGTGGAGCGTTCAAAGATCAAGGGGACATTGGCACGTACGGTCATGAGATCAACCCCCTTAGCGTGCTGACAAAGGCGTCCATTTCTGCCTTCGTCCGTGCCTCGGTGACGGAGAACAGGGCCAGTTCAGGCTGGCCGAACCTGGCCAGGGGCAGGCCGCCCAAAAAGCCGTGGTCCAAAAGGCGCCTGTTGATCTCGGCCCAGTCCACGGCGCCCCGCAGGGCGAACTCCCTAAAGGAGGGCGCCGAAAAGGCTGCCTTAAGGCCAGGAATCTCCAGCAGGCGCTGCTTCAGATAGTGGGTCTTCTGCAGGCACTGGTACCCCACGTCCCTAAAGCCCTGCTTGCCCAGGACACTCAGGTAGATGGTGGCAGCCAGGGCGTTGAGGGCCTGGTTGGAACAGATGTTCGAGGTGGCCTTTTCCCGGCGGATGTGCTGCTCCCTGGTCTGCAGGGTGAGCACGAAGGCCCGCTTTCCTTCAGCATCCACCGTTTCCCCCACCACCCGGCCGGGCATGCGCCGGATCAGCTTGTCTGTGGTGGCGAAAAAGCCAAAGGCCGGCCCGCCAAAGCCCATGGCCTGGCCCAGGCTCTGGCCGTCGCCCACCACGATATCGGCGTTCAGCTCCCCGGGGGGTTTCAGCAGGCTGAGGCTGATGGGATCCACCGCCATGACCAAAAGACCCCCGTTTTCATGGACGCGCTTTTCCAGTTCCGCGACGGGTTCCAAGAGCCCGAAGAAGTTGGGCTGCTGCACCACAACGCAGGCAGCCTCCGCCCAGGGTACTTCATCCAACCGGCTGAGGTCCACCGTGCCTGTTTGCGGATCCTGGGGCAGATAGACCATGGCCACATCCTGGTTTTCCAGGTAGAGGCGGACCACTTCCTGCCACTCGGGGTGCAAAGTCGCGGGCAGGATCACCAGTTCCCGCCTGGTGGCGGCGCAGGCCATGAGGCAGGCTTCCGCCAGGGCGCTGGCCCCGTCGTACATGGAGGCATTGGCCGCGTCCATGGCGGTGAGCTCGCAGATCATGGTCTGGTACTCAAAAATGCTCTGCAGCACGCCTTGGGTGATCTCGGGCTGGTAGGGCGTATAGGCGGTGAGGAATTCGCCCCGCCCGATGATGTGCTTGATGATACTGGGCGTCAGATGATCGTACACACCGGCTCCCAAAAAGGAAACCAGCTTGGTTGCATCTTGGTTTTTAGCTGCCAGCTCCCGGAAATGGCGGATCAGCTCCGCTTCGCTTAACGGGCCGGGAACGTCCAGTTCTCCCTGGAAGATGGCCTCCTGGGGAATGTCCTGGAAGAGATCGTCGATCTTTTCCAAGCCCAGGCTGGTTAGCATCTCCCGCCTTTCATCCTCTGTGATGGGGATATACCGCACTTGGTTAGACCCCCTTCAGATACTCGGCGTACTCCTGTTCGTTCATGAGATCGCCAACTTGAGCCGCATCGTCCAGCTCGATCTCCGCGATCCAGCCTTTATCCAGGGGAGATTCATTGATCAGTTCCGGGCTGTCTTCCAAAGCTTCGTTCACAGCCACGATCCTGCCGCTCACCGGAGCATACACGTCGGAAACAGCCTTCACCGACTCCAAAACAGCAAAGCCTTCGCCTTCTTCCACAACGTCACCCACGGACGGCAGGTCCACGAAAACGATGTCGCCCAGCTCGTTTTGGGCGTAATCGCTGATACCGACCCGGACAACGCTGCCCTTTACCAGAACCCACTCGTGCTCCTTGGTATACAGCAGTTTCTCACTCATGATGAAACCTCCTCGTTGTTTTCTCTATCTAGCCCGGCCAGCTAAGCCAGGAAGCGGCCCTTGATGATCTTGGCCCGGGCTAGTTTATTCCTGATCTGCACTCGGATTTCCGTATCCGGTTTGGCCAGATCGATCCGTACATAGCCCATCCCGATGGGATAGCCCAAACTCGGCGAGTGGGTGCCGCTGGTCACGGCCCCAATCTCTTCCCCATCCAGGCTGAGCAGGGGGTAACCCTGGCGGGGAATCCCCCGATCCAGCATGGTGAAGGCGACCAGCTTGCGCTGGAGCCCCTCTTCCTTCTGCTTGAGCAGGACGTCGCGGCCGGTGAACTCCTTGTGCAGCTTAACAAAGCGCCCCAGGCCCGCCTCCAGGGGTGTGGTATCCTCATCGATGTCGTTGCCGTAAAGGGGCATGCGGGCCTCTAAACGCAGAGTGTCCCGGGCCCCCAGGCCCACCGGTTTGACTCCGTATTTCTCCCCCTGGGCCAGGAAGGCATCCCAGAGTTCTTCCGCGAAGGCGTTGGGGAAGTACAGCTCGAAGCCGTCTTCACCGGTGTACCCGGTGCGGGAAAGGAGCACCTTCACACCTTTGTACTCCGGCTCCATAAACGTATAATTGCGCAGCTCAGCCACGGATACCCCCAGCACCTCTTCCACCAAGGGCGGGGACTTGGGCCCCTGGATGGCAATCAGGGTGACTTCTCCGCTGCGATCCACCAGCTCCGTGCCTGGCTGGAGGTTCTGCTCAATCCAGGCGTAGTCTTTAGCCGTATTGGCGGCGTTGACCACCAGCAAAAAGCCCTGCTCAGTGCGGTAAGCCAGGATATCGTCGATGATCCCGCCCCGCTCGTTGGTCAGGCAGGTGTACTGGATCTCACCCACCTTCAGCTGGCTGGCATCGTTGCTGCCCAGCCTGTTCACGGTGTCCAGGGCTCCGGGACCTGTGACCTCGAATTCACCCATGTGGGTGAGATCGAAAATGCCCACGCTGGAGCGCACAGTGAGGTGTTCCTCCACCAAGCCGGTGTACTGCACCGGCATCTCAAAGCCCGCGTACTCCACCATCTTGGCACCCATGGCCCGGTGCCTGGCAGTAAGCGGCGTCTGTTTCACTTGTCCCTCTCCTTTCCTTTCTTCCAGCCCAGCGCTGAAATCTTACCAAGTTCTTCTCCACCAGAAACTAGTTTCCTCCTGTCACCAATTCTCAACTCGTGGATAATATAAAGGGCTACTACCCTTTGTTAAGGGGGGATAGGCCGTGTCTTTGCTTAAGCGGATTGTGGATCCTCTACTTAAGGCGCGCCGCAAAACCGTGATCCTCATCTGGCGGCGCAAACGGCGCTAGCGGGATCGTTTCCCCAAGTTATGCACATTATCCACAGGGCCTGTGGACAACTCTGTGGATTCTACCTGTTCAGGAAGTATAAGATGATGAAGAAGATGATGGCGATGATCACCCAGCCCGCCTGAACCACCTTTTTCGTCTCGGGGTTGGAGCGCACCTCGCTGCGCAGGCGTCGGCGTTCGGCGCGGCTGGCCTGCTTGATCAGGCTCACTCCCTTGGCGATATCCCCGGTCTTGCGGTACAAAACACCCAGATTGTGGGTGGCGGTGGGGTTGTCCGGATCTAAGAGCAGAGCCTGTTCATAGGCAGCCTTGGCCCGATCATGCCAGCCCCGCTCGGCATAGATGTTCCCCAGGTTGGAGTGGGCGCTGGCCAGGGTGGGGTCCATGGCTAGGGCCTCGTTGAAGCAGATTTCCGCCTGGCGCAGGTCCTTGCGCCGGGCAAAGATCACCCCCAGTTTGTTCATGGCCGGGGCGTGCTGCGGGTCTTCTTCCAGGAGCTGCCTGAGGATTTCCTCCGCTTTGTCCAGCTCCCATTTGTCCATGTGGTACAGCGCTTGGCTGTAGAGTTCCTCACTGCGGGCGGTCACAGCTGACCACCTCCCCTATGTACGAGATCGTTTGTTTCATTATACCTAAAAAGCGGGACAAAAGCCACACTAGGCGGCAGCATGCCACAGGAGCTGAGCCATGAGCCAAAGGCCCACCAGCCCCAGGATGGGGTAGGCCATCTGGATCAGCCAGCTGAAGCCCAGATGGGAGAGGACCGTGCCGGTGCCAACGGCAACAAGGGCCGCTCCAGGCCAGTTCAGCCAGGGAAGCGCCGCCAGCCGGCTGGCCAAAGCCAAACTGTTGGCCGCCGCGGTGGTGAACATGGCGCACCAGAGGAGGAGAAGATATACCCTCTGAGCAGGGGCTCCCCAAGCCGAGAGCAGATGGAAAAGGGGGAAAGCATCCCCCAGCTCCGCCGCGCCGAGGGTGCCCAGGGCCAGGTACAAAAGGAGCATGCTCAGGCCCAAGACGCCGCTGCCCACCGCGGCCATGGCCCAGCGCTGGCCCCGGGTTTTCAGGTACTGGTGGCTGGCGGCCAGAAAGGCCAGGGCAAAGCCCAGGTTGTAGCAGGCGTAGAGGGTTCCTGCCTCCAGGGCCTTCCACAGCCCTCCCCTTTCCACGAAGGGCTGGGCCCAGGTCAAGCCATGATTGGCCAGTTGAACCACTCCCATCAGGCACAGAAAGCCCACAAGCAGCGGGGCGATCCAGCCGCTCACCTTAATGACAAGTCCCGTACCCCGGCGGAGCAGCAGGTAGACCAGGAGCGCGGAACCGAACCTGAGGAGCTCGCTCTGCCAGCTTGATCTACCCACCGCGGCCAAGCCGGCAAACATAACGCTTGTGCCCACTAGCAAAAACAGGCTGTACAAGCCGTCAAAAAGGCCGCTGAGCCTGGGCTCCAGCGCTTTCAGGAGCTCGCCATAGGAGCTGACGCCGTGGCGGGCGCAGCTTTCGAGAATCAGGCCGGTACCTGCACACAAAAGCAGTGCAGCCCAGACCACACCAGCCAGCCCGGCCCGTCCGTAGCGCACAAAGAAGACGACCAGTTCCTTCCCGGTGGCGAACCCCGCGCCCACCACCCCGGCCACGAAGAGCCCAGTTACCCCCCACACTCCCACTGCATCACCCCCGCTTCCACCCTATTCGGACCAGTTCCGTTCCATGTTAGGGGACAAGTAGGCATAAATTTCAAGCCAGAGCATATACTAGCAGAAGAATGGGCGGCGGGAGGTGGCCGGATGTTGGAAGATGCAGATGTGCTGGGGCGTATCCATTGGAGTGAGCCCGTGGCCGCGTCCTATTTGGCGGTCACCTTAGCTTCCCTCCCCATCCGTCCCTTTGTGGACATCGTCTGTGTGGGCACGGACCGCTCCACGGGAGATTCCTTGGGTCCGTTTATTGGCTCGGCCCTGGTGAGGCACCAGGACAGGGGACTGCTGCCCCCCAGCGTATGCGTGTACGGAACCATTCACCAGCCGGTGCACGCCCTGAACCTGGCGGAGACCATTGAGATGATCCGCCGCCAGAGCCGGAAGAGCACGGTTATTGCCGTGGACGCCTGCCTGGGCCGGGTGAAAAGTATCGGTTATATTTCCATCAAACGCGGCCCGCTGCAGCCCGGTACCGGCGTGAACAAGCAGCTGCCTCCGGTGGGCGATTACCATATCATCGGTGTGGTCAATGCCTCTGGTTTCTTGGAGCACGCGGTTTTGCAGAACACCAGGCTGAGCCTGGTTTTGAGCATGGCAGAGGTGATTGCCGAGGCTCTCCTCCTCTACCTGGGCAGCCACTCCTCCAAGGCGGAAGTGGCCCTGGGCCCCTTTTCCCGGCTTTAGCGGCTCGGTGTTCCACGTGGAACACCCCTCTGGGATCCAGGGTTTGGCGGGTCAACGCAAAAGAAATGTTCCACGTGGAACACTTCCCAACCCAGAAGGACTGTTCCACGTGGAACATCTTTATATTCATCTGACAAGACCGGAGATTGTTCCACGTGGAACACTCCCTTTTAGATCCTGCCGATTAGCTCCAGCAGCCTTTCCAGTTCTTCGTCGGAGTAATACTCAATGGAGATCCGGCCCGCGCCCTTACGATAGGTAACCGACACCTTGGTGCCCAGCCGCCTTTGTAGTTCCTCCTCCAACTGGACCAGCTCCGGGCTCTTGGCCTTTGCCCCTCGGCGGCTGCGGCGGGACACGCTGCGCTCACTGTTCACCAGCTCCTCCAGCTGCCGCACGCTCAGCCCCTCAGCCACGACCCTCTTAGCCAGCTCCGTACGCTTCTTCTTGTTGGCCACACCCAGGAGCACCTTGGCATGGCCCACCGACAGCAGGCCGTCCCGCACCATCTGCCGTTCCGTTTCATCTAGACTCAGAAGCCTCAGGGCGTTGGCGATGGTGGAGCGTTTCTTCCCCACGGCCTTGGCCGCCTGGGTCTGGGTAAAGCCGAATTCCTCAATTAGGCGCTGGTATCCCTGGGCTTCTTCGATGGGATTGAGATCCTCCCTCTGCAGGTTTTCAATCAAAGCCACCTGCATCACTTCCTGATCCTCGAAATCCCGGACCAAGGCTGGGACCTCACTCAACCCCGCCAGGCGGGCCGCCCGCACCCGCCTTTCCCCGGCCACCAGCTGATACGTGCGGCCGGTGCGCCGAACCAGGACCGGTTCCAAGAGCCCTAGCTCAGCGATGGACTGGGCCAGCTCCTGCAGTTTCTCCTCATCAAAATGTTCCCTGGGTTGGTAGGGGTTGGGCTCAATGAGCTCGAGGGCAATCTGCTGCACCTCGCCGCCGGGACGTTCCGGTTCCGTTTCCGGAATGAGCGCCCGCAAACCTCTGCCTAATCTCTGCGTACTCATGAGTTCAAGACCTCCTGGGCTAAGCTGGCATAGGCTTCCGCACCCTTGCTCTTGGGGTCATAGAGCGCTATGGGCTTGCCAAAACTCGGCGCCTCGCCTAAGCGCACGTTGCGGGGAATCACCGACTGGTACACCCGCACAGTGTTTTGGAAATAGGTGCGCACATCTTCAATGACCTGCTGCGACAAATTGGTGCGCACATCGTACATGGTCATCACCACACCTTCCCACTCCAGGGTCGGATTGAGGTGTTCCTGCACCATGGCAATGGTGCTCACCAGCTGGCTGAGGCCTTCCAGGGCATAGTACTCGCACTGAATGGGCACCAAGACCGAATCGGCTGCAGTCAGGCCGTTGATGGTGAGCAGGCCCAAGGACGGAGGGGCATCTATAATAATGAAGTCATAGCGGTCCCGCACCGAATCCAAAGCCTTCTTCAAGCGGAACTCCCGGGATAGGGTGGACACAAGCTCGATTTCGGCTCCCGCCAGGTCGATGGTGGCGGGGGCCACATGGAAGTTCTCAATGTCTGTTGGCGCGATAATGTGCTCGATCTTATCCCCATCAATGAGCACCGAATACATACAGCGGGTGACCTTCCGCTTGTCCACGCCCACGCCGCTGGAGGCGTTCCCCTGGGGATCGATATCCACCAGGAGCACCTTCTTGCCGGCTAAAGCGAGATAAGCCCCTAAGTTGACCGCCGTTGTGCTTTTCCCCACTCCGCCTTTTTGGTTGACGATTGCAATCACTTTAGCCATGCCCTTCACTCCCTCGGCCTTTCTGCACCCTGATCACAACCTGGTAAACCTCATCGTCTTCTTCCTCGTCCACCTGCACCACAAGTCCACTGGCCTGCAGTGTTCTGGCTAAGCGGTGTACGCTGTTGGAAAAAATGCGGAGATCCTTAATGACTAACTTCTGCTTGCCCGCGCCCCGATCCTGCTTCCGGCGGGGACCAGGCTCCGGGGAAGAGAGCAAAGCCTCAACCAGTTCCTCCGTCTGCTTGACGCTCAGTCCTTCCTTAACGATTCTCCCCAAAACCTCGAACTGTTGTTCGGTCGTGCGCAGCCGCAGCAGGGCCCGTCCATGTCTTTCGCTCAACATTTCCCGGGAAATAATTGCCCTGATTTCCTCCGGCAGTTTGAGCAGCCTCAGTTTGTTGGCCACGCTGGCTTGGCTGATGCCCAAGCGCTGGGCGAGCTCCTCTTGGGTTAAGTTAAACTCGCTGAGCAGCCGCTGGTAACCCTCGGCCACTTCCAGGACGTGGAGATCCTCCCGCTGCAGGTTCTCAATCAGGGCCAGCTCCGCCGCTTCCCGATCATCCACGTCCCGCACGATCGCGGGGATCACTTCCCATCCCAACAGTTTACAGGCCCGCAGGCGGCGCTCGCCCACGATCAGCTCATACCCCACAGCCGCCCGGCGCAGCATGATGGGCTGCAGCAAGCCGTGGAGGCGGATGCTCTCCGCCAGCTCCACCAACGACTCATCGTCAAACTCCTGGCGGGGCTGATATTTCCCGGCAGTGATCAGGTGGACCGGAACGGCCTGGACTTCTTCACTCCAGCCGCCCGGGGACTCTTCCTGGTTTACTGCACCGCTTTTCCGTCTCAACAGGACATCGGTCAGCTTCATAGGCTCACCTCTCCCACAGATACTAGTTACTTCTGTATGGACAGGGAAGTTCCTTCCAGACCAAAGCCGGAAACAAAAAGGCCCCCTGATCTAGGGGACCTACTGCAGCGGTCGTTTTTCCGGTATCCCCGCCCGGCGGGGGTAAGCAGATGGGGTGGGGGCCTCTTTGCGGAAGAGGAGGATGGTGCGCCCGCCCATCCCCAGGGGCAGCTCCAGGGGGAACACCCGTTCTAAACTGACCTTTAGGATCTCCATGGCCCGGGAAGCACTCTCCAGTTCAGCCTCAACTTCCGCTCCCTTATAGGCCGCAAACACACCGCCCACCTTCACAAGGGGAGTGCCCAGCTCCAAAAGGACCGGGAGGGAAGCCACAGCCCGGCTCACCACCAGATCATAGCTTTCCCGATGCTGTGCCTGCCTGCCCGCATCTTCCGCCCGGGCATGCAGGGTGGAGACATTGGCCAGCCCAAGCTCCCCAGCGGCCCCATCCAGGAAAGCGAGCCTTTTGCGCAGGGAATCCAGCAAGGTGATCTCCCAGCCTTCCCGGGCGAGGGCCAGGGGAACGCCGGGAAAGCCTGCTCCCGTGCCCAAATCCAGGCAGCGCAGCTCTTCCGGCCAGTCCACCAGCAGGAGGCTCAAACTGTCCAGGAAGTTCTTCACCGCCATCTCCTGGGGTTCCACGATGCGGGTCAAGTTAAGCTCCCGGTTGGTGCGCTCCACCAGCTCTGCAAAGCGCACCATGGCCGGGACCCTGTCCTCCAGATGGGCCAGCTGCCAGGACCGCAGGCCCTCCCGCAGCACTTCTGCAAAGGGACCGCCGGCAAAGGTCATACTTCCGCCCTCCGTTTCTCCTGCTCCAAGTAGATCAAAAGCACACTGATGTCCGCAGGCGTAACGCCGGAAATGCGGGAAGCCTGGCCAACCGAAATGGGCCGCACGCTGCTGAGGCGGTCCACGGCTTCCTTGGAGAGGCCCTTGATCTTGGCGTAGTCCAGATCCTCCGGCAGAAGCTTATTCTCCATGCGCAAAAAGCGCTCGATGGCCGCTTCCTGCCTGGTGAGATACCCTTCATACTTGATGCGGATCTCCACCTGCTCCCGCACGGCCCGGGGCAGTTCCGGCAGCTCGCTGAAATGGACCAGGTCGTCATACTTCAGCTCCGGCCGGCGCAGAAGATCCGCCAGGGTCACGCCATGCTTGAGGGGGGCTGTGCCCAGCTCCACCAGCTTCTCATTGACATCCGCCGTGCCCCGTACGGTGGTCTCGGACAGCCTGGCCACCTCCGCATCCACCATTTCCTGCTTAGCCTGGAAGGCGGCATAGCGCTCCGGGCTGATCAGCCCCAGGGAGTAGCCCAGGGGAGTGAGGCGAATATCGGCGTTGTCCATACGCAGCGAAAGGCGGTATTCCGCCCGGGAGGTCATCATCCGGTAGGGTTCCGTCACCCCTTTGGTGACCAGATCGTCGATGAGCACGCCAATATAGGCTTGGGAGCGGGGGATGATCACCGGCTTTTTCCCCTGGAGGTAGCGTGCCGCGTTGATGCCGGCCATGATCCCCTGGGCCGCCGCCTCCTCGTAGCCCGAGGTGCCGTTGATCTGCCCGGCACAGAACAGCCCCCGAATCTCCTTCGTCTCCAGGGAAGGGTGGAGGCAGAGGGGATCCAGGCAGTCGTATTCAATGGCGTAGGCGGGGCGCATGATCTCCACATTCTCCAGACCTGGTATGGTGCGCAGCATCTCCTCCTGCACCTCCAGGGGCAGGGAGGTGGAGCAGCCGCTGAGATAGCCCTCGTTGGTCTGCCAGCCCTCAGGTTCGATGAACACCTGGTGGCTGTCGCGCTGGGGAAACTCCACGATCTTAGTCTCGATGGAAGGGCAGTAGCGGGGCCCGGTACCCTTGATGGCTCCGCCGTAAAGGGCGGTGCGGTGCAGGTTCTCCCGGATAATGCGGTGGGTTTCCGGTGTGGTGTAGGTCACCCAGCAGGGCACCTGCTCGATGGTGAGTCCCTCGGTTTCGAAGGAAAACCCGGGCAGGGTGGCATCCCCCGGCAGCTTCTCCAGCTTGGAAAAATCGATGGAGCGCAGGTTAACCCGGGGAGGGGTGCCCGTTTTGAAGCGCACCACCGGCAGCCACTTCTTCAACCACTCCGCAAGCTCCAGCGCGGTATGCTGGCCCTGGGGCCCGGACACGTAGTTCAGCTCGCCGATGTGGATCACGCTGCGCAGGTAGGTGCCGGTGGCCAGGATCACCGCGGGGGCATAGACCTTCATACCGCCCCGCAGAACCACGCCCTGCACCTCTCCGTTTTCCACCAGCAGATCGGTGGCCTGGCCTTCCTTGAGGTCTAACCCCGGGGTGGTTTCCAAGACATACTTCATGCGCCGCTGATAGAGCTTGCGGTCCAGCTGGCAGCGGAGGGACTGCACCGCGGGCCCCCGCCTGGTGTTGAGCAGGCGCATCTGCATCAAAGTGGCATCGCAGTTCCGGCCCATCTCGCCGCCCAAGGCATCGATTTCCCGGACCAGCGTCGCTTTGCCCGAACCACCGATACTGGGGTTGCAGGGCAGCAGGGCCACATTATCCAGGTTCAGGGTGACAACCAGCACCCGGTGGCCCAGGCGCGCCAGAGCCAGGCCCGCTTCCGCCCCGGCATGTCCAGCTCCCACCACCACTGCATCATACTCATAAGTGCGCGGCATAACTACATCCCTTCCTACTTACCGATGCAGAACTCGGCAAAAATGCGATCCAGCACGTTTTCCCGCACCGTCTCTCCGGTGATCTCCCCGAGGGCTTCCAGAGCCTGGTAGAGGTCCACGGCAACCAGATCTAAAGGCAGCCCCGCGAGGTGCGTACGCAGGGATTCCTCCAAGAACCTTTTGGCCTCCTGCAGGGCCTGCTTATGCCGGGCCCTGGTAACAAGCGCCCGGGACCCCGCGGAGCTGTGCACCGCAGCCAGGCCCACCAGATCTAAGATGGCCTCGCTCAAGGCGGCCACAACCCGCTCCGGTTCCGCAACCAGGGAGATTTCCAGCACCGGCGAGTCGATCTCCCCCAAATCCTGCAGCTCCCAGGCGGGGGGCAGGTCGGTTTTGTTCACCAGCAAGATGCGGCGGCTGCCTTTGGTCATGTCCAGAATCTGGAAGTCTTCCGGGGTCAAGGCGACGCTGCGGTCCAGCACGTGCAGGACCAGATCCGCCTCCTCCAGCAGCTGCAGGCTGCGTTCCACCCCCAGCCGCTCCACCAGGTCACTGCTTTCCCGGATGCCGGCCGTATCGATCAGCCGCAGGGCCACGCCCTTAAGGCTTACCACCTCTTCTATGGTGTCCCTGGTGGTGCCGGGAATATCGGTAACCAGCGCCCGGTTTTCATCCAGCAAGGTGTTGAGCAGGCTCGATTTGCCCACATTGGGCTTGCCGGTGATCACCGTCTTCAACCCTTCCCGCAGGATCTTGCCATCATCTGCGGTGGCCAGCAGGGCTTCGATCTGTTCAAGGCTGGCCCGGAGGCCCCGCTCCACCTCATCCAGCTCAACTTCGGGCAGGTCATCTTCGGGAAAATCGATGCTGGCCTCAATGCCCACGGCCAGATCGTACAAGCCCTCCCGGATCTGGGCGATCCGGCGGCTGAGGCTTCCTTCCAGCTGATCCACGGCCACCTCCAAACCCAGGCGGGTGTGGGATTGAACAAGATCGATCACCGCCTCTGCCTGGGCGAGATCCAAGCGCCCGTTGAGAAAGGCCCGCTTGGTAAACTCCCCGGGCTCAGCTAAGCGTGCCCCCAGCTCCAGGGCGAGGTTCAGGATTTCCCGCACCACCACAACGCCGCCGTGGCACTGGATTTCCACCACATCTTCGGCGGTATAGGAGTGGGGGGCGCGCATGACCACTGCGATGGCTTCATCGAGCTTACGCCCTGTTTTGGGATCCACCACCTTGCCATAGCGCAGAGTATATGTGGGCTGCTGCAGAAGGCTTTGGCCGTCTTTCCTTTGAAACATGCGGTCAGCAATGGCCAGGGCCTCCGGGCCGCTCAGGCGCACAATCCCGATACCGCCTTCGCCCAGAGGGGTAGCCACAGCAGCAATGGTCTCGCCTGCCATGCCCATCACCTCAGAAGTTATTCTACCACAAAACAAAAAAAGGGCGCACCACGGAAGTGCACCCCCTGCTTGCGCCAGCCTTATTTCGGCAGGATGACCACCCGGCGGTAGGGTTCCTGCCCTTCACTTTGGGTGGTTACCCCGGCGTAGTCATTCAGCGCCTGGTGGACGATGCGGCGCTCCGCTGGGCTCATGGCACTCAAGGCCACCCTGCGTCCCGTTTCCTCCACCCGGCGGGCCGCCCGGTGGGCCAGGGCACGCAGCGACTGCTCCCGGCGGGCCCGGTAGTTGCCGATATCAAGATTGATGCGCATCCACTCGCCATCGCCGCGGTTCACGGCCAGACCGATCAGATACTGCAGGCTCTGGAGGGTCTGCCCTTTGCGGCCGATGAGGATGCCCAGATCATCGCCTTCGATGCGGAGGTAAACGGCTTCCTCATCCGCTTCGCCCACAACCCTGGCCGGGATGTCCATATGGTGCAGGAGTTCGCTGGTGAACTCGATGGCCTTTTCCAGCTTAACCTCCTGCGGGGACCGTTTCTTTTCCACCCTGACCCGGGCCAGCTTGCTTCCTAGGATGCCGAAAAACCCCTTGGTGCCTTCCTCTAAAACAGTTATCTCCACTTCATCACGTGTAGCCTGCAGCTTGGCAAGGGCTTCGTCAATCGCCTCGTCCACGGAACGAGCTTCCACTTCAATAAAATCCATTGCCCGGCGCCTCCTCTTAATCAGTCAACGGGTACAGCCTGTTCATCCAGGCCTGCTGTGCAATGCTGAACAGGTTGCTGGTGATCCAGTAGATGACCATCCCTGAAGGGAAACTCAAGCTGAAAATACCGATCATGATGGGCATGACAAACAGCATGGCCTTCTGTGATGTATCGGTAACGGTCATTCTGGACTGGATGTAGGTGGTGGCTGCGGATAGAATGGGAAGAATGTAATAGGGGTCGGGCTGGCTCAAAACCCACAAGCCCAAAAACTTAGCCCCTTCCCCAAAACCGCTGCCGCTTAATACCCGGAAAAACGCCCACAAAATGGGAAGCTGTACCAGCATGGGCAAACAGCCGCCCAAGGGGTTGATGCCGTGCTCTTTATAGAGCTCCACCATCTTCTGCTGGTACTTCTCTTTGTCATTGCCATACTTCTGCTGCAGCTTCTCCAATTCCGGCTGCAGCTTGCGCATGGCCGCCATATTCTTCGTCTGACTCACCATCAGGGGGTAGAGCAGCAGGCGGACAATCACTGTAGAAAGAATGATACTAAGCCCATAACTTCCGGTTAACTGCACAAGCTGGTTAAGTATCCATCCCAGCCCCCCGGCCAGCCAATCCATAATCGCACTCAACGCCAAATCCTCCAATCAGTTAAGGAACGGGATCAAATCCTCCCGGATGCCAAGGATGGCATCTGCCAATTCTCTTGATGGCTAACCACAATCCCCTCCAGCCATGCTTGCTGATGGCCAGGCGAGCGTACTCAGAACAGGTCGGGTAAAACCGGCAGCTCCTGGGCAGGAGCGGCGAGATGAACCTCTGATATCCCCTAATGAGCAGTGTTGCCAGCTTAAGCATGCTCTTCACCGCTTCCAGCGGCCTCCGCCGCACCGGCCAAAAGGCCGCTCTTTTCCAGGGTGCAGCGGAGGTCTTGATTCAACTGTGCGAAACTCGCCCCCACGGCGCTGCGTTTCGCACCTATCACCACGTCGTAGCCAGGTGAGAACTGGTCTTTCAACTCCTGTACTATGGCCTTCAGTCTTCTCCTCACCTTATTGCGGGTCACCGCGGTGCCTAACTTCTTGCTCACCGCAAAACCCACCCGGCTTACAGCTTTTCCGGTGGGCAGGGCAGATACCACCACGTATCTGCCAAAATAAGGGGTCCCCTTGCTGTAAACAAAAGAAAACTCCCGGGGATTCCTCAATCGCTCCACGCTGAAACCTCCCGAGTACCCGCAGATCGGTTAGGCACTTAAGATTTTCCGCCCCTTCCTGCGCCGGCGAGCCAACACTCTGCGGCCTCCGGGGGTCTGCATTCTAGCACGAAAGCCATGCAGGCGCTTCCTTCTAAGCGTCTTAGGCTGATACGTCCGCTTCACGCTGAATCCTCCCTTCACCACACTGAGAACATGACATTCAAAGCGATTATATCTTATTCTTAAAAACTGTGTCAATAGCAAGGGTCCCCACCACTCAGTTATGCACAAATGAACGCAGAATAATCCACAATCAGTCCACACCGCTGTGGATAACTCAAGTAAACATACGTTCCCGGCACCGATCTGCCCACTAAAGCTTGGTTTTTTATCCACAGCTTGTTGATAACTTGGGGATAACCCCCTTTTGCACAGCTGTGGATAACTTGAGATCGCCGGCTTAAGCTGGGTTTGAAAATTCAACAGACAATTTCGCCACTTTTGCGTAAACCCTGCCGTGGGCAACCTGTGAAAAAACTTGGGGATAAAAAAAGTGTTGTCCACATGTAGCTTAATGAACGCGAAAACCCAGCTCTCTGTGGATAAACTGTTGAACTTGTGGATAAATCCCTGTATGATGGGTGTGGACAACCTTTGGCCAACCGGCCAATTGTGCATAACTTGCGGGTAACCCGGGGGCGGCGCGCAAGCGCCTAGGCAGGATCTTGTGGATAAATCAAGAACTCTACCCTAGGAGTTCGAGTCATCGGGAGGGTACATCATGGATCAACTGAACCAATTGAGACTGGTCTGGGAGGAAGTCCTGAGCATCATGGCCGCCGATTTACCCGAGCGGTCTTTCGACGCCTGGCTGAAGGACAGCCGGCCAGTCTACCTCGATGGCAATACTCTATATGTAGAATTCCCCAACGAGTTCACCAAAGACTGGGTGGAAGCCCGCTACTTCAACCCCCTCACCAGGACTTTGCGCCAGGTGACCAACAGGGAGTGGGACCTTAAATTCACCATCCCGGAAGGGGTGAGATCTTTGGGCTCTCCAGGCGCCCCTGCGGCACGCCAAATGCCCACCAACAGAAACTGGTCCAACCGCGCGCCCCTGAGCGAACAGCCGGCGCCTGCGGATCCGCCGGCTCCCCGTTCCTCAGTCTTGAACCCCCGCTACACCTTTGAGAACTTCGTGGTGGGCAATTCCAACCGCTTTGCCCATGCGGCCTCCTTAGCGGTGGCGGAAGGCCCGGCCAAGGCCTACAACCCCCTGTTCATCTACGGTGGAGTGGGCTTGGGCAAAACCCACCTCATGCATGCCATCGGGCACTATGCCCTGGAGCAGAATTCCAACATCTCCGTGGTGTACGTGACCTCCGAGACCTTTACCAACGATCTGATCTCAGCCATCGGCAAAAAGTCCATGGTTGATTTTCGCAATAAATACCGCAATGCGGACATCCTGCTCATCGACGACATCCAGTTCGTCGCCGGCAAGGAATCGACCCAGGAAGAGTTCTTCCATACTTTTAACGCCCTCTACGAAGCCAACCGCCAGCTGGTGATCTCCTCTGACCGGCCGCCTAAGGATATCCCCACCTTGGAGGAGCGGCTGCGCAGCCGCTTTGAATGGGGACTGACCGCGGATATCCAGCCGCCGGATCTGGAAACCCGCATCGCCATCCTGCGCAAGAAAGCGAAGGACGACAATTTGGTGATCGATCAGGAGATCCTCAGCTACATCGCGACCCACATCCAGTCCAACATCAGGGAACTGGAGGGGGCCCTGGTGCGGGTGATCGCCCACGCCAATCTGCACAACACGCCCCTGACCCTGGAAACGGTGGCGGAAGCCTTGAAGGATATCTTAAAGACACCGGCCCACCAACCGGTTACTATTGAGGGTATTATGGAAATCGTGGCTGATTATTATTCCATCAAGGTTTCTGAGCTCAAGTCCAAGCGCAGGACCAGGAACATCACCTTTCCCAGGCAGATCGCCATGTACCTGGCCAGGGATCTGACGGAAAGCTCCCTGCCCGAGATTGGACAGGCCTTTGGCGGCCGGGACCACTCCACAGTGATCCACGCCATCGAGAAGATCGAAAGCGAGCTGAAACTGGATCCGTCCCTGCAGAGCACTGTCACGGAACTGATCAGTCTGATCCGCCGCGGCTGAGCATAGGCTGTGGAAAAGCCTGGGGATAGTTTTTTCGGCAGTTTGGCGTTTGTTGGCCGTGTGGATAAGCCTGGACAATCATCAACAGTTTCTCATCTGTGCAAAACTCACATCCGACGGCCCAAAAAAGGTTTTCCACATTTGAACATGGCCTACTACTACGCCTACTAATAAAGATCTTTATTAACTACTCAGTGTACCCGCGACCAAGTAATCCACAGGAGGTAATTTTATGCGCTTTCAGATCAAATGTTCAGACTTAGTGAGCAGCGTGGCCATTGTTGAACGGGCCATATCCACAAATGACCAAACTCCGGCCTTAACAGGCCTGCACCTCGCGGCGCGGGATAATGTCTTGACCCTAACCGCCAATAACCTCCAGATCGCGGTGCAGACCAAAGCACCCTGTGAGGTTCTGGAGCCGGGAGAACACCTGGTCAGCGGCAGGCTCTTCTGCGAACTGGTGCGCAAACTTCCCGTGGAAATGCCTGTGGTGGTGGAACGGCGCGACGGCCAGGTACTGGTGAGCGTGGACACCATGGAGTTCGCTTTGAACACCATCGTGGATGATGAGTTTCCAGAATATCCCAGTTGCCAGGAAAAAGTGATCAGCTTGATAGACTACGAGCTGGAACGGCTGATCCGCAACAGCGTCTTTGCCGCTTCCAACGATGAACATAAACCGATTTTCCAAGGCGTCCTCATGGAGATCGCCGAGGGTGCCATCAGCTTTGTGGCCACCGATTCCAACCGCCTCTCCTATGTGCGGGCCCAAACGGGGCAGGCCCATGTGGAACATGGCGAATACATAGTACCCAAGATCAACCTGATCGAACTGGTGCGCTGCCTGCCCATGACCGAAACGCAGGTGGAGGTCTTTTTCGGTGATAATCAGCTGGCATTCCACTTTGAAGACACCATTTTCACCACGCGCCTGATTGACGGCAGATTCCCCCGCTACCGTTCCGTTCTGTATACAGATCAGGAGACTGCCTTTGTGATTAAGCGGCAGAAGCTGATCCAGGCCCTGGAGCGGGCGGCCCTGTTTGGCCGGGCTGATGAGGCTCCCGTCTTGATTCAGGTGAACGAAGGCATACTAGAAGTGGCCACCACCTCCAGGCTGGGCAAGAGCCAAGAGCAGGCCAGTGTGGAACAGCAGGGTCCCGGGCAGCAGGCAGCCTATGCCCCCAAGTTCCTGCTTGATATGCTCAAGACCATGGGCGGAGAACAGGTGGAGTTCCGCTTCGAGGGCACCAGGCAGGCCCTGATCAAAGCGGTGGACAGCGATGACCACCTGTATGTGGTCATGCCCATGCGAATTTAGCCAGGGAAGAGGATTGGTCTTTGTGCGGGAAGTGATTATCAACACCGATGCCATTCAGCTCGATCAGTTCCTTAAGTGGGCCCGGATCACCGCGACCGGGGGGGAGGCCAAGCGCCTGATCCAAGGGGGCATGGTCAAGGTCAACGGCCAGGTGGAAACGGCGCGCTCACGCAAAATCCAACCCGGGGCTGTTGTGGAGGTCAGCGGGGAGACTTATCTAGTTAGGTCGGAGAATTGAATGCGGCTAGAACAGCTTACCCTGCAGGATTTTAGAAACTACGAACAGGTCAGCCTGGGCCTGGATCCGGGGCTGAACATCTTCGTGGGGGACAACGCCCAGGGGAAAACCAATCTCTTGGAGGCCATTTACGTTCTGGCCCTGAGCAAATCTTACCGCGCCCTGCGGGATGCGGATCTGATCAGGCAGGGCGCTTCCTCGGCTGTGGCCAGCGCGCGGGTGCGCAAGCTGGCCAGTTTGGACCTGAGCTGTGTGCTCAGCCTTACGGAAAAGAAGCGCCTCTTGGTGAACGGCAAAGCCACCACCGCCAACAACTTCGTGGGCAATTTGAACGCAGTGCTCTTCAGCCCCGACAGCCTGCAGCTGGTGAAGGGGCCCCCTGGAGAGCGCCGCCGCTTTTTAGATATCCAGATCTGTCAAATCGATCCTGTCTACCGCCAGACGCTCCTGGAGTACCAGCGGGTGGTCCGCCAGCGCAACAGCCTGCTGAAAACCGCCCAGGAAAGCCGCGCCCAGCTGCAGCTTCTGCCAGCCTGGGACAGGCAGCTGGTGAACCTCGGTACCCGGGTCACCGCCCGCCGCCAGGCGGTGGTGGAGAAGCTGCAGATGTATGCCCGGGAAATCCACCGGGAGATCAGCGGGGAGCGGGAGGATCTCCAGCTGGTGTACGAACCGTTCTTCGGCCAGGCAGCGTCGGGCTTGAGCGGGGAGGAGCTGAAAGCCATCTTCCGGGAACAGCTCCAGCAGCTGCGCGCCGAGGAGATCCGCCGGGGCCTGACCTTGATCGGTCCCCAGCGGGATGATCTCCTCTTTTTGGTGAATGGGATGGATCTCAAGAAGTTCGGCAGCCAGGGCCAGCAGCGCAGTGCCGTGCTCGCCTGTATTTTGGCCCAGCTGGAACTGATGCAGGCGGAAACCGGGGAGTATCCAGTTGTGCTTTTGGATGATGTCTTAAGCGAACTGGATCAGGGCCGGCAGCTGCAGCTTTTAACCCTCCTTGATGCCAAGGCCCAGACCATTGTGACCACAACCAGTTTGAGCGCCTTTCCCCAGGAACTGGCAGCAAGGGCCGCCATCTACAACATCCGCCAGGGAAGGATTGCCTGAAAAGAGGGTGAGCTGATGTTTCTGCACATTGGTGGCGATGTGATGATCCCCCTAAAGGATCTGGTGGGCTTGATCGCTTTAGACAGCGGCAGCCAGCCCATCAACCTAGAATTTCTAAAAACTGCCGAGGAAGAGGGTTTTGTGGTACAATTGACTGGGGAACCTGCCTCCCTGGTGATCTGTACCAAGCAGGTCTACCTATCGCCCATTTCCACCCAAACCCTGGCGAAAAGGGCACGGAAAGGCTATGAGCAAACAGAATCGGATTAAGGAGAGTTGATAGTTTGGAAAAGCATACGGCTCCTAATTATACAGCGGATCAGATCCAGGTCTTGGAAGGCCTGGAGGCCGTGCGGCTCAGGCCGGGCATGTACATCGGGAACACCGACGTGGGCGGTCTGCATCACCTGTTTCAAGAAGTAGTGGACAATTCCATTGACGAGGCCATGGCCGGCTACTGCGACCGCATCGACGTGGTCATTCATGAAGACGGCTCGTTATCTGTCCGGGATAACGGCAGCGGTATTCCAGTGGAGATTCACTCCAAAACGGGCATCTCCACCTTGGAGACTGTTCTGACCATGCTCCATGCCGGGGGCAAGTTCGGCCAGGAGGGAGGGCACTACAAAGTTTCCGGCGGACTCCACGGTGTGGGTGTGTCCGTGGTTAACGCGCTCTCGGAATGGCTGGAGGCCCAGGTCTGGTACAACGGCCGCCACTACATCCAACGATACGCCCGGGGCGTGGCCCAGGGGCCGGTGGAAGACTTAGGAGCTACGAAAGGGCAGGGCACCTTTATCCGCTTCCTGCCCGATAAAGAAATTTTCCGGACCACCAACTTCCAGGCAGAGATCATCGTCTACCGCCTGCGGGAACTGGCCTTCCTGAACAAGGGCCTCACCATCACCTTCGAGGATCAGCGCACCAGGCGCCGGCACTTCTTCCTGTACAAAGGCGGCATCGTATCTTACGTTAACTACCTGAACCGCAACAAAACCGTTCTGAACAGGAATCCCATCTACATCGCGGGTGAGAAAGACGATGTAACCGTGGAAGCTGCCATCCAGTACAACGACAGCTACACGGAAACCATGCTCAGTTTTGCCAACAACATCAATACCCATGAGGGCGGCACGCACCTGGTGGGCTTCCGCAGCGCCTTAACCCGCAGCATCAATGACTATGCCCGCCGTAGAAACTTTCTGAAGAACTCCGACGAGAACTTCACCGGTGACGATGTGCGGGAGGGCTGTACCGCCCTGATCAGCGTGCGGGTCAAGGACCCGCAGTTTGAGGGGCAGACCAAAACTAAGCTGGGCAACAGCGAAATCAGGGGCATTGTGGAATCCTTGGTCAATGAGTCTTTGTCCTGTTTCCTGGAGGAGAATCCCGCCGAAGCCAAGCGCATCGTGGATAAGTGCATCCAGGCCTCCCGGGCCAGGCAGGCGGCGCGCCGGGCCAGGGAGCTGACCAGGCGCAAGACCGCCTTAGAGGTTTCGTCGCTGCCGGGTAAGCTTGCCGACTGCAGCTTTACTGATCCGGAGATCTGCGAGATCTTCATCGTGGAAGGGGACTCCGCCGGCGGTACTGCCAAGCAGAGCAGGGACCGGCGCTTCCAGGCGGTTCTGCCCCTGAGGGGCAAGATCTTGAACGTGGAAAAGGCCCGCCTGGACAAGATCCTGAGCAACGCGGAGATCAGATCGATGATCACCGCCTTCGGCACCGGCGTGGGGGAGGATTTTGACATCAGCAAGGCCCGCTACCACAAGATCATCCTCATGACCGACGCCGATGTGGACGGGGCCCATATCCGCACGCTGCTTTTGACTTTCTTCTACCGCTACATGCGCCCCCTTCTGGAGCAGGGCTATGTGTATATCGCCATGCCTCCCCTCTACGGGGTGCGCAAGGGGAAGGATATCCACTACGCCTATGACGATGAGGAACTGGAGCAGATCCTGGAGCGCATTGGGCGCACGGGCATCATGATCCAGCGCTACAAGGGTCTTGGTGAGATGAACGCCGACCAGCTGTGGGAGACCACCATGGATCCGGCCAAGCGCACCATTTTGCAGCTGACGGTGGATGATGCCATTTTGGCCGACGATATCTTCACCACCCTCATGGGGGAGAAAGTGGAGCCCCGCCGGGAGTTCATCGAGGCCCATGCTGCAGAGGCAACCAACATTGACATTTAACCGGGGGTGTATCTAGTTGAGCATCAATCTAAGCAGCGGAAAAGTAGTCCCCGTTAAGATAACCGAGGAGATGAAAACCTCCTACATCAACTACGCCATGAGCGTGATCGTCGAGCGCGCCCTGCCCGATGTGCGGGACGGCTTAAAGCCGGTGCAGCGGCGCATCCTCTATTCCATGCTGGAGCTGGGCAACCGCCCGGATAGGCCCCACAAAAAGGCGGCGCGCATCGTGGGTGAAGTTATGGGTAAGTACCATCCCCACGGCGACTCGGCGATCTACGATGCCATGGTGAGGATGGCCCAGCCCTTCTCCCACCGGTATCTTTTGGTGGACGGACACGGCAACTTCGGCAGCATAGACGGGGACCCGCCTGCGGCCATGCGTTACACCGAGGCGAGGCTGAGCCCCCTGGCCATGGAAATGCTCCGGGATATCGACAAGGACACGGTGGATTTCTACCCCAACTTCGATGAAACCCTGGAGCAGCCGGTGGTTCTGCCCAGCAAGTTCCCGAACCTGCTGGTGAACGGTGCCTCGGGAATTGCCGTGGGCATGGCCACCAACATCCCACCCCACAACCTGGGGGAGGTAATCGATGGCTTAATCGCGCTCATTGACGACCCCGAGATCGAGATCCGGGGCCTGATGAAATACATCAAGGGGCCGGACTTTCCCACCGGCGCGATCATCCAGGGCCGGGACGGGATCCGGGAAGCGTACATGACCGGGCGCGGGCGCATCCGGGTGCGGGGAAAAGCCCAGATCGAACAGCTCTCCAGCGGCAAAACCCGCATCCTCATCACGGAGCTGCCCTACCAGGTGAACAAGGCGCGGCTCATTGAGAAAATCGCCGAACTGGTGCGGGACAAAAAGGTGGACGGCATCACCGATCTGCGGGACGAATCGGACAAAAGCGGTATGCGCATTGTCATCGAGCTGCGCCGGGACGCTTCCCCCCATGTGGTGCTCAACCGCCTGTACAAGCACAGCCAGCTGGAGGATACCTTCGGCGTGATCATGCTGGCCTTGGTGAACAACGAGCCCAGGGTGATGAACCTCAAGGAATTGCTCAGCCACTACCTGGAGCACCAAAAAGAGGTGATACTGCGGCGCACCCGCTTCGAGCTGCGCAAGGCGGAGGAGCGGGCCCATATCCTGGAGGGGCTGCGCATCGCCCTGAACAACATCGATGAGATCATCGCCATCATCAGGGCAGCCTACGACGATGCCAAGGAGCGGCTGATGGCCCGCTTCGGCCTTTCCGAACGGCAGGCCGTGGCCATCCTGGACATGCAGCTCAGGCGGCTGAGCGGGCTGGAGCGGGAGAAGATCGAGCAGGAATATGCGGAGCTGCTCAAGACCATCGAGCGGCTCAAGGCCATCCTGGGGGATATGAACCTGGTCTACCAGATCATCAAAGATGAACTTTTGGAAATTAGGGAGAAGTACGCCGACCCCAGGCGCACGAAAATCGGCGTGTCCGTGGGAGATCTGGAGGATGAGGACCTCATCGCCGAGGAGGACATCGTGGTTACCCTGACCCACCACGGCTACATCAAGCGCCTGCCGGTGGATACCTACCGGGCCCAGCGGCGGGGAGGAAGGGGCATCACTGCCCTGGCCACCAAGGCCGACGATTTTGTGGAGATGCTCTTTGTGGCCAGCACCCACAGCTATGTCCTGTTCTTTACCAATAAGGGGCGGGTCTACCGCCTGCGGGGGCATGAAATACCAGAGGCGGGCCGCAGCGCCCGGGGCTATGCCGTGGTCAACTTGATCAACTTCGAACCCGGCGAGCGCATCCAGGCCACCATCCCCATCGCGGACTACGATGAGGATAAGTACCTGGTCATGGCCACCCGCAGCGGGACGGTGAAAAAGACCGCGCTCAAGGAGTTTGACACCAACCGCAGCGGCGGCTTGATCGGCATCACCTTAGCGGAAAACGATGAACTTGTGGGCGTGGAGCTCACCGACGGCAGCTCCGAGCTGATCCTGGTTACCCGCTACGGTCAGGCCATCCGCTTTGCCGAAGAGCAGATCCGGCCCATGGGCCGCACCGCCATGGGCGTGATCGGCATCCGCCTGGATGAAAGGGACGAGGTGGTGGGTCTGGCTGTGGCCAGCAACGATGCGGACCTCTTGGTTGTCACGGAACAGGGCTACGGCAAGCGCACATCCATCAACGAGTATCCCCTGCAGAACCGGGGAGGCAAAGGCGTCATCACCCTGAAAAAGAATGAACGCACAGGCCCCATAGTGGGAGCCCAGGTGGTGCGGGAGGGCAATGAGATCATGATCCTCTCCATTGAGGGCATCATGATCCGCCTGAAGGTGGCAGAGATTTCCCAGCAGGGGAGAAATACCATGGGTGTGGTGCTCATGCGCCTGGATGAGAACGACCGGGTGGTGGCCGTGGCCGATATCGTGGGCAAAGAAGAAGATGTGGACCAGTAGGCCTGGAGCCTTCCCAGGCGCTAGCTACGGTTTTTTCTAAAAATGCTGGTCAGGGGCGTTGACAGAAGCGCCCCTGATGTGTTAATATAACTTCGCTGTCCCACGGAAATCGTGTGACAGTGCACCTTGACAACCAAACAAGTCTTGAACACAATTCTGTGTTTGGAGAGAATAAGCCACAGTTTGTGCGCTCTTAACAATTCAAGCTAGTATCAAGCTTTTCTGAGGGATAAACCTAGCTCAGCTAGGCTGACACTTTTCA
>NZ_JBHGXH010000115.1:0-4023 GCF_041936445.1 Candidatus Darwinibacter acetoxidans
AAACTCCGGGGAGCGTTTCTACCCGGCGAGTACTACCAAGATCATGACCGCGCTGCTGCTCCTCGAGCATACCTCGCCGGATGAGATGGTCACTGTGGGGGAAGAAGTGTTTCTGGTCGGGCCGGACAGCAGCACCTCCGGTTTAACTTTGGGCGACCGCATTAGTGTCAAGGACTTGCTCTACGCCATAATGCTCCCCTCGGGGAATGAAGCCGCTTACGCCGCCGCTGTCTATGCCGCCAGGCAGGCCTGTAGCCGGCCGGAAATGCCGGTCCAGGAAGCCCTTGACTATTTTACCGGGTTGATGAATGACCGGGCCCGGGAGCTGGGCGCACTGCACACGCACTTTGCCAACCCTGATGGGTATCATGATCCCGATCATTATACTACCGCCTACGACCTGGCCCTGATCGCCCGGGAGGCGCTGAATAAAGACTTGATCAGGAAAGCGGCCGGCTCCAGGGCCCATCAAGCAGCCGTATTGCGCGACGGCAGCCCGGTTACCCTGAAATGGTTCAATACCAACTGGCTGCTGCATCCGGATTTGCCTCACTATTATTCCCGGGCCACGGGTTTAAAAACCGGCCATACGCCCGAGGCGGGCGGGACCCTGGTGGCCACGGCTGCGGACGGGGACCTGGAGCTGATTGCCGTCCTGCTGAAAAGCACCACGGAGAGCCGCTTCCAGGAGGCCGCATCGCTCTTCGATTACGGTTTTGACCACTTCCGGCTCTACCGCGTAGTGGAAGAGGGGGAGGCCGTGGTTACGGCCGCCTTGACCGGGCAGGCCAGGGGAGAGGCGGCGGAGATCCCGGCGCTTGCCGCCTCCGGTTTCAGCGACATACTGCCCGTGGAAGATATCCCGCGCATCGGAAAAACTGTTAATTGGGAAAGCCGCTTGCTCTCCGGGGAAGCGCTGAAAGCCCCCCTGGCGGAAGGAGAGGTGATCGGCCGGGTCACCTATACCCTGGACGGCACGGTCTTGTTTGAAACGGAACTGCTGAGCGGACGCGACGTGCGGGCCCGCTTCCCCTGGGAGTGGACCGCTCTACCCGCGCTCCTTCTGCCCGGCCTGCTTATCCTGGCTGTTAGGCGGCGGCGCAACCAGGCCCGCCCGCGGCGCCGCAGCAGAGCGGGAAGAGTGTAAAAAGATCAGGAGAGAGAAGGGGAACATTTGAAATTCGTGATCTCCTACAGCTGCGGCAAGGACAGCGCCCTGGCGCTTTACCGCATGCTGCAGCAGGACCACCAGCCGGTTGGGCTGCTGGTGATGGTAAACCGGGAACAGGACCGGTCCTGGTTTCACGGGGTGGACAAGCCTCTCCTGGAGGCGGTTTCCCGCTCGTTGCGGATTCCGCTTCTCTGCGGTGAGTGCGAGGGCAAGGACTACGCCGCCGCGATGGAGACCGCCCTGGTTCGGGCCAAAGAGGCTGGCGCCGGCGCCGCCGTCTTCGGCGATATCGATATTGAAGGGCACCGCCAGTGGAGCAGCGAGCGGTGCGCGGCGGCAGGTCTGGAAGCTGTCTTCCCGCTCTGGCAGGAAGATAGATTGGCGCTGGTGGAAGAAGTGATCGATCTGGGATTCAAGGCCGTGATCAAGTGCGTCGATAAGAGCAAGGTCGACCCAAAGCTGCTGGGGGCCACCTTAAGCCGTGCCCTGGTGGAGGAGATTGCCGCCTGCGGCGCCGACCCCTGCGGCGAGAACGGCGAATACCACACCTTTGTCTATGACGGGCCCATTTTTTCTTCCCCGCTTACCATAGAACGGGGTCGGGTGATCGAATTCGGCACCCATGCCGCCATTGACCTACGCCTTCTTCAGTTCCCCTAAATCAATTCGCTTCAGTCAAGAGTGTCTTTAGCCCTTTTGTAAACTGCCTGACTTCTTGAGTGTCAAAGAACCGCCAGCGGCTTTCACCAAGAAGTTCTAGAAAATATCTATTGAGCTTTCTAATCGAATAGCAATTTAAATGAGCGAGTCGATTTCTGTGCGCTTGCCCGGCACGGTATAATAAGTTGCAGCCGGACTAAAAGGTTCTACGGTATCCCTGCGATCTTGCCGAATAAAACCGTCGTCGCGCAGTTGCCGGATTAATGGCTTCATTTTAGCTGCTGTGAGGCCCATATTGCTGCCAATCTCCTCTATGGATACCCTATGGGGCGCGGTTCTGATGAACCGCAGGATGCGAATGAGTTGCTCCTGCTGCTCCCTTTCTTTATTAGGAAAGACCAGTGTACCTTTATCTATAACCGTCAGCCGGCCAGGCTCCAGTTCTTCCCATTGCTCATCGGTCAAGGGGCGAGTGGCAATAATAAATCCCTTTTGCGAAGGCGCTTTTTCCTCGGATAAGTCTATTTCATAGTCTTCATCTACGAGTTTTACGCTTGAAAAGGGAGCTTCGCGTTTTGTAAAATACAGACCCTTGTATCCATTTAAGTCCCTGTAGCAAAATAAGCGCTCCCCGTCAGAAAGGAGGCAGTTGAAATTGCCGAATCGATTGATTTCGCGCATGCTGTTTTCCAGGAGGCTGAAGCTTTCCTCGTTCCATTCAAGTACCCGATTTTCAATAATATGCATTAGATGACAGAAAGCATATTCGGAATCCGTTGTCCCCATGGAGTTCCACCTGCCGGCAGCCAGCAAATCCCTGTAATTGCCGCTCAAATGGCCATTGTGGGCAAATACATATTCTCTGTTTCCTAGCACCCTGGAAAAGGGATGCGTATTGGTATAGCAGACAGAAGATGTTGCCAGGCGAACATGGGAAATAAAGATCCGGGAGCGGATTCCTTTATTGTCTTTTAAAAAAGCAGCGAAGGAACTGTGGTTCGATTGTAGCGGCTCTTTGATTACCTGGGCTGCATACTCGCCATTTGGATAGTAAGCAATGCCCCACCCATCAGGGTTGGCAGAACCCCGGTGTATAAAACCCCTGAAAGAAAAGTTGGGTTGAACTGTTTCGTTAAATGCCATTCCCAATAGCTCACACATTATTCATTTGCACCTCTCTCCGTGGCTCCTACCATGCATCTATAATATTATTTACCCAAAAAGCAGTCAATTGCATCAATTGCGTAATAAAAATGGGATTTTTATTATTCAGTAGCACTACTTACCCGTATTTAATGTCAGCTTATTGCAAGGGCTTTTTGAACGCTGTAAATTAGGAATTGCCTCCTTGACGCGGCATCATTTGTGGAATATAATGCCATTAGCTATATTAGCTAATAGCATGGGAGGTGCGGCGATGATTGTCAGTTCAACGGAAGTGCAAAACAACTTCGGCAAGTACCTCATGCTGGCCGCGAAAGAGGATGTAATCATAACCCGCAACGGCATGGTCATAGCAAAATTGACGGCTGTTGAGGACGACGCCGCGGGGGAGGAGAAAGTATCTGAAAACCTGACCAAGTACGGGTGGTACGGCGGCAGAAAGGCAACATACGAGGAATTCCTGGAGCTAACCCGGCATAGCGAGGATCGCTACGAATATATTGACGGGGAAATATATTATCTCGCCTCGCCAAAAACCGTACACCAGGTTGTTTTAACCGAGCTCCTTGTTATTTTTCATAACTGGTTCCAGGGGAAAGAGTGCCGGCCGCTGGTAGCTCCGTATGACATCACCCTGAGAAGGCACGAGAAAGATATCAATGTGGTTCAGCCCGATCTCATGGTGATCTGCGACCTTGAGGAAAAGCTGGATGATGACGATTATTACAGGGGTGTGCCCACCCTTGTCGTGGAAGTATTATCTGAAGGAACACGCAGCAAAGACATGGTTAAAAAACTGGATCTCTACATGTCTTGCGGTGTCACGGAATACTGGATTGTAAATCCGTTTAACGAAGAGGTAATTGTTTACCTCTTTCAGGAAAAAGACATTGTCAACAGCGCCACTTACCGGAAACCTGATTGCGCCGAATCCTTCCACTTTAAAGGGCTGTCGGTAGAACTGGCCCGGATTTTCATTTAAGGTGTTTAATAATGTTTTTACTCGCAGCGCAATGGCAGGCGCTCAA
>NZ_JBHGXH010000116.1:0-54431 GCF_041936445.1 Candidatus Darwinibacter acetoxidans
GTCAGTAGGCTTTCATCGAATACTGCATACATAAGAAGATCTCACCTCTGAGTACTTAGTACTCGTCGCTGGACAGCAACGGTGGGATCTTCTTCTATTTTTTTGGAGCCAACTCCTGTCCTACAGTAACTTTATACTAGCCTCTTTTTTTATGTCTACACCAGGAACTCCTTCCCAACACCTACTAAAACCTTACACTAACGGGCTCCCTTAGGAGGAGCCCATGGCATGGAGTAGTTTGCCCAGTGCCCGCTTTTCAATGCGGGAAACATAGGACCGGGAGATCCCCAGCTTTCGCCCGATCTGCCGCTGGGTCAGCTTTTCCTGCTGGCCCAGGCCAAAACGGAGTTCCAAAACGGTGCGCTCCCGGGGCGAGAGGCAGTGGAAGTGCTCCGCGAGGCGGTCCCGGTCGATATTGAGCACCACCGCATCCAGCACTTCATCCTGTTCCGAGCTGAGGATATCCATCAAGCTGATCTCGTTGCCTTCCCGGTCTGCCCCGATGGGATCGTAGAGCTTGAGTTCCTGGCGGATACGCCTGGTGGAGCGCAGGTGCATTAAGATCTCGAGTTCACTGACAAACGGCGCTGAACTTGGGCAAAGGCTTCAGGCGTGATGATGGCTGGACAGGGAATCAAAATCCACTCTTCCCGGGGCCGGAGCCTGGTGCGGCCGCTGGAAGTGTCCCATTTGTTCTGGTAAAACTCACCGATGTAGGTGCGGTTGGTGAGGATCTGCCTCACCACCTGCCTGTGCCACTTGGGGGCCCCCCGCTTCGTGGGCACCTTGGCCAAGGTTAAGGCCCGAGCGATACTGGAAATGCCCTTAAATCCAGGGGGTGGATCCAAGAACCAGGAATAAATCCGCCGGACCACCGCGGCCTCCCCCTGGTTGATCACCAGCTGTTCGCTGCGGGGATCGAAGTCGTAACCGTAGATCTGAAAATCCCGCAAAACCCGTCCCTGCCTGGCCTTTTCCCTCCTGCCCCTGCACATCCGCTCGTTGATCTTGGCCTTTTCGAACTCGGAAATCGCCCCCCGCAGGGCATAGAACAAGTTGCCCTCCGGGGTCTTGGCGTAGCTGCCGTGCACAAAGACCAGGCGCACCCCATGGCGGTCCCATTCCTCCGTGAGCAGCAGCTGATGCAGGAGTTTGCGGGAGAGGCGGTCCGGGTCCAGGCAGATCACCTCCCGAATCTCCCCGGCCTCAATGCTTTGCCTCAGCTTTTCCAGGGCAGGCCTATTGAGCGTCTCCCCGGAGATCCCCTCATCGGCGAACACCTGCCACTGCCCCTCTCCGGCAAGTTTTGCGCACTCCCTGATCTGGGCGGCAATGCTGAACCCATGCTTGGCCTGCTCTTCCGTGCTCACACGGGCATAGATTGCCTTCAGGCACCTCACCTCCCTGCCATTGATCTATGTTGCCGGCGGGCCAAGAATGATATAATGAAGGGCGGTAAGGAGGTTGACCATGCACAAACTAAAGTTAGCTATTTTCGATCTCGATGGAGTAATCGTGGACACAGCTAAGTACCACTACCTAGCCTGGAAGCGCCTGGCCAAGGAACTGGGCTTCGATTTTAGCGAGCGGGACAATGAACGCCTCAAGGGTGTAAGCCGGATGCGCTCCCTGGAAATCCTTTTGGAAATCGGCGGCCTAAGGAAAACAGAGGAACAACAACTCCAGCTGGCGGAGAAGAAAAACCGCTGGTACGTGGAATACATCCTGCAGATGGATCAAAGCGAGATTCTCCCCGGAGTCCTCCCCTTTCTCCAGGAACTGAAAGAGAGCGGAGTGAAAATCGCCCTGGGTTCCGCCAGCAAAAACGCCCGTACCATCCTGGAGCGGCTGGAGATCACGTCGTTGTTCGACGCGGTTGTAGATGGGAATCTGGTGACCAAGGCCAAACCAGATCCGGAAGTATTCTTGCTGGGGGCGGAGCTTTTGGGCATTGCCCCGGAGGCAGCCGTGGTTTTTGAGGATGCCCAAGCGGGGGTGGAAGCGGCACTGCGGGCTGGGATGAAAGTGATCGGCGTGGGGGATCCCCAGATGCTGAAGCACGCCCACCATGTTATTTCCGGCTTTGCCAGCTTCGATTTGGCTCAGCTCCGGGAGGTCTTCGCCCAGGCGGATCGGTGATCTGCCGCTTTTTCGCGGGCTGTTGTGCAAACGATTGCCAGGATGCGGAAAGTGGGGTAGAATAAGTTAAAGCCAGCGCGGGAGAGTGATAGTTCTGAGACCACTTCTGGGAATCGACGAATGGAGTGTAAGCGAAGAGGGATTCCATCCAGAGTCCAACAGGTTCATGGAGAGCATCATGAGCTTAGGCAACGGATACATGGGCCTGCGCGGAAACTTCGAGGAAAGCTATTCAGGGGATCACCTCCAGGGAACCTACATCGCCGGCGTTTACTACCCCGACCGCACGGTGGTGGGCTGGTGGAAGGTGGGCTACCCGGAGTACTTCGCCAAGGTGTTGAATGCGGTCAATTTCATCGGCATCGATGTGCAGCTGGACGGCAGGGTGCTGGATCTACATACCTGGCGGCCCAGCAAGTTCCGGCGCACTTTGGACATGTACCGGGGCGAGCTGGTCCGTTCCTTCCAGGTGGAAGATGGGGAAGGGCGGGTCTATTCCGTTGAGGCCCGGCGTTTTGTCAGTAAAGACCGGCGGGAGCTGGCCTGCATCCGCTACAGCCTAACACTGCTGGTTGATCCCCCGGGCCGGGGAGCACAGGTCAAATTCACCCCCTACCTCGAGGGCAATGTGGTCAACGAAGACGCCAATTACGGCGAGGATTTCTGGCAGCGGGTGGAGGAGTTCAGCGGGGAAGACTATCAGCTGGTCACCATGGAAGTGAAAAAATCTGGCTTTGTGGTGGCGGCAGCCAGCACCTTCCGCCTCTACCGGGGCCAGGAGGAAGCGGCTGTGGAGGTCCGCCCCACGGCGCGCCCGCGCTATGCCGGGGCAGAGGCTGAGCTTACGGTGCACTCTGGCGAGACGGTTTCTCTAGAAAAGCTTGTGGCGGTTACCACCAGCCGCGACCATCCCCGGGAGCTGGTCTCCCAGCGGGCCCTGGAGCTGGTGCGCCGCTACTGTTCCCACAACTACCGGGAGCTCTTTGCCCGCCATGCCCAGGCTTGGGCCAAAACCTGGGGGGAAAGCGATATTGTCATTGAGGGGGATCCCGCTGCCCAACAGGGCATCCGCTTCAACATCTTCCACCTGCATCAGACCTACACAGGGGAAGACCCCCGCCTGAACATCGGTCCCAAGGGATTCACGGGGGAAAAGTACGGAGGGGGCACCTACTGGGATACGGAGGCCTACTGCCTGCCCTTCTATTTGGGCACCAGGGAGCCGGAGATCGCCCGGAATCTGCTGCTCTACCGCTACAACCACCTGGAAAAGGCCAAAGAAAACGCCCGCAAGCTGGGGCTCAAGGGCGCCCTCTACCCCATGGTCACCATGAACGGCGAAGAGTGCCACAACGAGTGGGAGATCACCTTTGAGGAAATCCACCGCAACGGCGCCATCGCCTACGCCATCTTCAACTACGTGCGCTACACAGGCGACGGGCAGTATCTGGAGGACTATGGCCTGGAGGTTCTGGTGGAGATCTGCCGCTTCTGGGCCAGCCGGGTGACTTTCCAGCCCAGAAAAGGCGTGTACATGATTTTGGGTGTCACCGGCCCCAACGAATACGAAAACAACGTGAACAACAACTGGTACACCAACCGCATCGCGGTCTGGTGCCTGGAATACACCATGGAAGTCCTGGCGGAGCTGCGCCGGGCCAAACCCGACAGCTACCGCAAGCTGGTGGACAAACTGCAACTCCAGCAGTCTGAGCTGGAACACTGGAGCGATATTGCCGCCCGCATGTACTATCCCTACGTGGAAGAGCTGGGGGTGTTTGAGCAGCAGGATGGATTCATGGATAAGGAGCTTCTCACCGTGGCGGATCTTTCCCCGGAGGATCTGCCCCTGAACCAGAACTGGTCCTGGGACCGCATCCTACGCTCCTGCTTCATCAAGCAGGCCGATGTGCTGCAGGGCCTGTTCTTCCTGGGGCATCTGTATGATCTGGAGACAAAAAAGCGCAACTTCGATTTCTATGAACCCATGACGGTTCACGAATCGTCGCTGTCGCCCTGCGTCCATGCTATCATCGCCGCGGAGATTGGCTACCACGACAAGGCCTACGAGCTTTACCTGCGCACCGCGCGCCTAGATTTGGACAACTACAACAAGGACACCGATGACGGTCTGCATATCACCAGCATGGCTGGCACCTGGATGGCCATTGTGTACGGATTCGCCGGCCTGCGCATAGAAAACGACCGCCTCACGCTGCGGCCGTTCCTACCCGGTCGCTGGAAGAGCTATTCCTTCGGCCTGCTCTTCCGGGGCCACCGCCTGAAGGTACAGGTCACCCCCTCCGAGGTGGTGATCAGCCAGGAGGGCGGCGCCCGCTGCGACCTGGTGGTCCACGGCCAGCCCTACGGGGTGGAGGCGGATGGGCAGATCAGCATTCCCCATTGACAGTGAATTCTCATTTTCAATGCACCTGGCCGCATAGGTAGCTAGGCGGGTGTTTTTGCCGGGATCAAAAGTGTTGATGGCCTTGATGAGGCCGATCACACCAATGGAGATTAGATCTTCCGTGTCTTCACCGGTGTTGTCGAACTTCTTTACCACATGCGCCACGAGACGAAGGTTCCGCTCGATGAGAATGTTGCGGGCACCTTCGTCTCCTGCTTCTTTTTTCAGGAGCAGTTCCCGTTCCTCTTCCGGCCGGAGGGGCTTGGGAAAGGCGCTCCCGCTGGTAATGAATCCCGTTAAGAAACCAATTCCTTCCACGAGCAGCGAGCCAAAGGCGCTGATCAGTGAGGAAAACAAAGCTGGTGCCCCCCTTCTCCCTGCACTCAAGCCTTATATTCTATGAGCACCCCGGGAGAAGTGTGCCTGTTCCGCCACTTAGGACGCCAGGTATTTCTTCAAAGGTCCGTGGAGAAGCAGGCAGAGGGCGGCACTGACTGCCCCCTGGAGCAGATCGCCGGGCAGTGAGGCCAGGGCCGGTCCCCAGCCGTAGATGATGCTGCCCGCGAGGAAATAGCCCAAAACCATCAGGGCCGCGGCGGGGCCCACTGCCCAGGCGGCCTTCTCCCAGCGCCCAATGAGCCAGCCCGCGGCCAGCCCCTCCAGGCCTTTGATCAGCAGTGTCCAGGGGGCCCAAAACCCGTAGCCCAGCAGAAGATCCGCGAGGGCTGAACCAAGGCCGCCGGCTGCCAGCCCTGTGAGCGGACCGAAGAGCACACCGGAGAGCAGCACCACGGTGTCGCCGATGTTGACATAGCCCTTCACCCCCGGCAGGGGAATGTTCACTACCATAGTCACCACAGCCACTACCCCCACTAAAAGGGCAGTTAGAACCATCTTTCTCGCCTGCATGCAGCAAACTTCCTTTCTCCTTGGCTTCCCCTCAAAAAGAAGAAGGAGTCAAAGCGCCTCGACTCCTCCGCATTCTCAGTTGAGCGGTTTGCCCTTGAGCCTGAAAATCTCTTCCTTGAGCATGTTGTTTTCCAAGAGCAAGGCGTGGTAGCCCCACTCCAGCTCCTTTTTGGCCTGGACCAGCTCCTGGTTGTTCCTGGCGATACTGTGCAGCTTCGTTTCGTAGTCATGCACCAGCCGGGATAGCTCCAGGTGCTCCCGCTCCAGCCGAGCCAGCTTCTCCTGCAGCGCCGTGGGCTGGTCGCCCCGCTTGAAGGATTCTAAGCCTGCCCGCCAGATCATGAGCACCGCTCGCCAAAGCGACGGTGCCTTGGTTATTCTCTTCAAATCTCTCACCGATAGCCCCCTTGCTTGGGCAGTGGGTTACGCTTGGAGCAGATGATCGATCTCATGGTTCACCCAGCTGCGCAGGTCTGTACAGACGGAATAATAGTTCCAGGTGTTTTCCGCGCGCCTCTCCACCAACCCAGCCCTGTGCAGCCGCTTGAGATGATAGGAAACCGTAGGTTGGTTAACGCCGAGCACTTCAGCCAACTGCCCGACACACATTTCCTGCCCCTGAAGCAAGAGGAGTATCTGCAGTCGAATCGGGTCCGCGAGCACATGAAAGCGCTGCGCGCATGTTTTGATCCGCTCCATCACCCGACCCCCTTGTGAAAGATTTCATAATATCATTCTATCTCACTTGGGGCTGCAGATCAAGCAGGCCCCAGGGGGCCGGGTAAGTATTTATCTCACCCGTTGTTCTATTTTCTTCAGCAGGTGCACCGCGCGGGCCTGCTCAGCCAGTTTCCTGGAGAGGTGGTAGCAGTGCTCCGCCAGCTCTTCCTCCCCACTGCTTTTATATTCATCGCCCAACTTCAGCAGGTTCTTGATCTTCTTGCGCGATTCTTGAGGCAGTCTGTATAAAATCTCTGCCTTCCAAAGCTTCCACCGTTTCGGCGGGTCAATTTCCATGCGGAACTTCACACTCCATTGAGACAATTTTTAAACATATAATAGCACAAAACCGCCGCACCTTCAACGGGGCCCCTCGGTGCGAAATTCGCAAGAGGGCAGAGCTCAGCGGCTGCCGCCGGCCAGGTAGAAGCGATAGGCTCTGCTGGCCCAGTACACCGTGACTGTGTACAAGGGCACGGTGAGCAGCCTGGCCACAAGCCGCATGCCCAGAAGTTCAAAGAACCCCCCACCAAACATCTGGGACAGCCACAGCGTGTTGAGGAGCACACCCGTGATGAGATCTGTGAGCAGTACGATCAGGCCCACCTGCAGGACCGTGAGCTCATTGCGCTTGCTGTGCAGCAGCAGCCCGGGAATCAGCCCGGTGAGGCCCATGCTTAAGGTCAACCCAGGATGGTAGGGCCCCCCAAAAGAATTGATCAAAAAGCCCACCAAATCCGCGGCCACGCCGGCCAAAGCTCCCCCCGCCGGTCCGAAGAGGACACCTGCCAGCATGATGGGCGCCTCCCCAAAGCTCAGGCGCAGGGCATTGGCGCCGGCAATGGGAACAATCACCCCAAAAAAGCGGGTGAGCACAATGGACACCGCCGTGAGCACGCCCACATTTGCCGCTAACTTCGCGTCCAGCTTCATTGCTGCCGCCTCCTAGTTGCCGGCCACGGCCAGCCCGCTGATGATCAGGGAAGGTGAACCCACATTGCCCCTCACACTGGGTACTTCAAACTCCAGGTCAGACCCGATAGCCTCTACGGATTCCAGCAGCTTAAAGAAGTTGCCGGCGATGGTAATCTGATCCACGGGCCGGACGATTCTCCCGCCCTCCACCAGGTAGCCGAAGGCGCCCAGGGAAAAGTCGCCGGAAACGGGATTGGCACCGGAGTGGGTTCCCTGCACATCAATGATGATTAGGCCATCATCCAGGCTCTCCACTAGCTCAGGATAAGCATATTCCCCCGGTTCAATGAAGAAGTTGGTGGGAGCAATACCCACGGGCGATTTAAAGGAGGGCCGGGAGGCGTTGCCGGTAGAGTCCACCCCATCTTTGCGGGCCGTTTTCAGGTTGTGCAGGAAAGTGGTTAAGCGGCCAGCTTCAATCACCCGTTTGGTGCGGGCTGCCACCCCTTCGCCGTCAAAGGGAGCAGATCCGGCACCGTTTTCCAGCAGAGGGTCATCAACTAAGGTGATCAGGGGACTGGCGATGGTCTGGCCCAACTTGCCCTTGAGAAGCGAAAGCCCCTTTTGCACCGATTCGGCGGAGAAAACAGGGACGAAAGTGGCCAGAAGCTCCCGGGCCACATCCCGCCGCAGCAAGACCCGATAGCTGCCCGAGGACACGCTGGAAGCCCCCAAGAGGGATACCGCTTCCTCCACCGCTTCCCTGGCCATCTTATCAGCCTGGAACGTGGACCAATCCCGGTCAAACAGGACTTTATACCCCGTTTTGACCTGGCCGTTTTGGCGCACCACAGCACTGAGGTAGCTGAATACCCCATTGCTTCTGTACCCCTGTTCCAGGCCCCTGGTGTTGGCGATATAGACCTCGGTCTGCCCGCAGCCTGTCACGGCGTTGGACACTTTGAACACCCGTTCGTCCGCGGCCAAAGCGGTTTTTTCCAGCTCCAGGCAGAAGGCCATCATCTCCTCTGGAGAGAGGCGGTCCAGATCTTCATTGTAACACACAACCTGGGGATAACTCGCTGAACCCTCGTGGAAAACCACTTCGTCGGCGGATTCGATGATCTGGGCATTGGCCTTGACCCCCTGGACTAGGAAGTCCACGGAATCCTCATCCAGTTTTTCCACATAGGCATAGCCCACTTTGCCCCCGAAGCGGGCCCGCAGGCCCACACCCTGCTCTACGCTGACCCGGTAATCATCCACCTGACCATCAAACACCCGCACGTTCACACTGCGGGAACGGGTGGCGTAGACTTCCAGTTCCTCCAGGCCGTTGGCCTTCCCAGCCGCGAAGACACGTTCCTTAAACTCCCGAAAATCCATCAGTTGGCCTCCTTCCGTCCGCCTACAGTCATCTCTGTTACCCTGATGGTGGGCTGACCCACATCTGCGGGGATGGAGCCGCTCACCGAACCGCACATACCCTGGCCCGTGGCCAAGTTGGAGGCCACCATGTCGATCTTCTGCAGGATCTCCGAACCCCTGCCGATGAGGGTGGCTCCCCGCACAGGTTCGGCGATCTTGCCGCCCCGCACCATGTAGCCCTCCGCCACCGCGAAGTTGAACTCACCGGTGGCTGGGTTCACTGAACCGCCGCCCATGCGCTTAGCGTACAAGCCGTATTCGGTGTTGGCGATGATCTCCTCGCGGGTGGATTCACCGGCACAGATAAAGGTATTGGTCATGCGGGAGGTGGGGGCGAATTTATACGACTGCCTCCGGGCATTGCCGGTGGGTTCCATACCCATGCGGCGGGCGTTGAGGCGATCGATCATATACCCTTTGAGTATGCCCTTCTCGATGAGCACATTTCTTCTGGTTTTGGTACCCTCATCGTCGATGTTCTGGGACCCCCAGGCGTTGGGGATGGTGCCGTCATCCACCGCGGTCACCAGCTCGCTGGCGATCTTTTCCCCGAGCTTGCCGCTGAACTCGGAAACCCCCTTGGCCACGCTGGTGGCTTCCAGGCTGTGGCCGCAGGCCTCGTGGAAAATGACCCCGCCAAACTCGTTGTCGATGATCACCGGATACTTCCCACCCGGCGCGTAATCGGCATTGACCATGGTCACCGCGCTGTGGGCAGCATCCCGGGCGATTTCCTCCACATCGATGCGTTCAAATAGTTCAAAGCCCATGTGCCGGCCGGGGCCGCGGAAAGCCGACTGTTTTTCCTCGCCCCGGGTGGCCACCGCGTTGATGGACAGCCGGGTCCGCACCCTGCGGTCCTCCGCGAGTAGGCCCTCGGAATTGGCAATGAGCACATTCTGATCCACATCCAGGTAGTGCACCACAACCTGCGTGATCTGCTCATGGAAGCCCGCCGCGGCCAGGTGGGCCTTCTTCATCACCTCAACCTTGTCACGGTGGGGAACCTGCCTGGGCTCCAGGCGCACCGGGTTGAACCTATCCACGGCCATCCGGGCCAGGACCACCGTCTTGCCCTGGGGAACCCCAGGCAGCGCCGCCGCGGCCTCCCTGGCCGTTTTCATCAAGCTCTCCCGCCTCAGGTCATTGGTGTAGGCATAGACCGAGCGCAGACCTTGGAAAATGCGAATCCCTACCCCGTGGTCCCTTCCGCTCACTGCCTCTTCCACCGCACCGTCCAGCATGCGGATCTGGGTGTTGAAAGTGTCTTCCATGAAAATCTCGGCAAAATCACCGCCGGTGGATAGGGCGGCCAACAGCACGTCCGTGATTACGCTTTCCGAAAGCAAGCAAAACCCTCCCAGTTCTGTGATATAATTGTGACGCTAGATTACTTGAGAGAGGATGTCGTTCATGTCGCCAAGTGACATCATCTGGAGATTAGCGGAACGCCTGACTGAACTTCAGGCCCTGTGCGAAGAAAGCATCGGGCAGCTGCATCCCAAGAAGAACCTGGATCTAATCTCCAGCATCGAAGAATGCGAGCGGCTTTGCCGCACCCAGCTCAATATTCTCAACCGCGTGGCCAAGCGCTACTAGCCCAGGCTGCAGACTGGGCAGGTAGACCAGGTGACTGCCGCAGGAGCAGTCCGAGGAACCGAGGCCTGGTGCAGGTAGAGCCGCTCCGGGCAAACGCAGTAGCTGCTCCGCGCAGCGGCATTCCCCTTCTTTCGGGGCCCCGGGAAACACGACAAAACCCAGCAGCTCCGCAGCGGCGCGAAAATAGTCGATGTGCCAGTGCAGCTTCTTAGCTGCCCGGCGGTGCCTGGCGATGCGCTGCTGGAGGTGGCGCTGGGCGCTCCCGCTGTAGGCATAGACACCTGGGGGAAAGGAAAAGGTCCCCAGTTTGCCAACCGTGAGGGAAACCCGGCGCGGCAGATACAGCCAGAGCACATAGACACCGCTGTTCACCATGCTGCAGCCCCTTTCCACCTGCTCTAGTTTAATTCTCGCTGATGCAGGTTTTTCCTTTAGCAACCAGAAATAATACAGTTAAACCTGGAGGATAGGAGGGAAATTGGTGGATGTAAAAGACGTTTTTCGCAGCTTGAGCGAAGCACCAGGTGTATCAGGCTACGAGTTCGGGCTGTTGGAACTGATCAAGCAGGGCTGTCCCTGGGCGGACGAGGCTCGCACCGATAAACTAGGCAATCTGATCTTGCTCAAAAGGGGCCAGGGACCAGAACCCAGGCCCAAAGTGATGCTAGCCGCCCACATGGACGAAATTGGGTTAATCATCACCAAAATTGAGAAGGAAGGCTTCCTGCGCTTCAGTACTGTTGGCGGTTTTGACCAGCGGGTGCTGCTGGCCCAGGAAGTTGTAATCCACGGCAGGAAAGGAACACTCACGGGTATCATCGGCGCAAAGCCGCCCCATATCCAGGCGCCGGGGGAACAGGGCAAGGCGGTGAAGATGGAAGATCTGTTCATCGACGCCGGTTTTGCCAGCGCAGAAGAGGCTAAGCGCCAGGTGCGGGTGGGCGATCTGGTCACCCTGAAGCGCCGGGTTTCCCAGCTTGCGGGCTCCTTCCTCTCCGGCAAAGCTTTTGACGATCGGGCGGGAGTAGCCGCCATTTTAGAATGCTTCCAGGTCCTGTCCACCGTCACGCACCAGGCGGATGTGTACGGTGTGGCCACCGTGCAGGAAGAGGTTGGCCTGCGGGGGGCAGTGACCAGCACCTACGGTATTGTCCCCGATATCGGGATTGCCATAGATGTGGGCTTCGGTGATTCCCCGGGGCTGAGCGAAGAGGAAACCATCAAGCTGTCCAAAGGACCGGGCATTGCCATCGGACCCCATGTTCATCCCAAGCTGCATGCCCGCATGGTGGAAACGGCCAAGGAATGGAACATCAGCTATTCCCTGGACCCCTCGCCCTATCCAGGAGGAACCGATGCCTACGCCATGCAGGTGGCTCGCAGCGGAGTAGCCACTATTTTACTGTCTATTCCCCTGCGTTATATGCACACCCCCGTGGAAACCCTGGATTACCGGGACATCCAGGCTACAGGGCGCTTAATGGCCATGTTCATTGCCGGCCTCGATCATGAATTTGTGGAGGGATTGACATGCTTTTAGCCCGCCTAACCCAAGCCAACGGCGCGCCTGGGCAGGAAGACGAGGTACGGGACCTGATCCGTGCCGCAATCGAACCCCATGTCCAGATCGTGAAAACAGATGCCCTGGGCAACCTCTTGGCCATTAAAAACCCCGATGCTCCCGGACCCAAGGTGATGCTGGCCGCGCACATGGACGAAGTGGCCTTGATGGTTGTGGGGATTGACGGGGACGGCTATCTGAAGTTCCGCCCCATCGGCGGAGTTGATCCCAGGGTTCTAGTGGCCAAAACGGTAGTGGTGGGCAGGAAAAAAGTGCCGGGCGTGATCGGCAGCAAGCCCATCCACCTGCAGAGGCCCGAAGAAAGGGAAAAGGCCTTTACCATCAGGGAAATGGTCATTGATATTGGCGCCAAGAACAGAGAAGAGGCGGAGAAACTGGTGCAGCTTGGGGAAATCGCCTATTTCACCACCGAATACGAAGAGCTGGGCGAAAACAGGGTGAAGGCCAAAGCCCTGGACGACCGGGTGGGCTGCGCCCTGCTCATCCGCCTGCTGCAGGAAGAGGTCTCCTTCCCCTTGATTGCCGCCTTTACCGTTCAAGAAGAAGTGGGCCTGCGGGGTGCCGGCGTGGCCGCCTACCAAGTGGAACCTGATCTGGCCCTGGTTCTGGAGGGGACCACAGCCTCCGATGTGCCGGGGACGGACGACCATAAACAGGCCACTGCCCTAGGGGAGGGACCGGCCATCTCGGTTATGGACCGCTCGGTGATCCCGAACCCCGAACTCGTCCAGGAGCTCTTGGCCCTGGCCGCGGAAAAGGGAATCAAAGTGCAGGTCCGCCGCAGCACCGCCGGGGGCACAGATGCCGGCCAGATTCAGCTGTCCCGGGCCGGGGTAAAAGTTGCGGTGATCTCCGTACCCTGCCGCTACATCCACTCTCCGGCGGCAGTGATGTGCAAAGACGATTTTGAAGGAGCATACCAGCTGGTTAAGCATTATCTAGCACGGCTTGAAGAAAGGGCGGGATTGAGTTGAAAGCCATCATTGAGCAGCTAACACAGGCCTTCGGCCCTTCGGGGTATGAGAGGGAAGTTACAGACTTGATTCGAGAGCTGGTCAAAGACCACGTGGATGAACTCCGCACAGATGTTTTAGGCAACCTCATTGCCATCAAGCACGGCTCCTCCGACGGCAAGAAAATCATGTTCGCGGCCCATACCGATGAAATCGGGATTGTGGTCACCTACATCGACGAGGACGGATTCCTGCGCTTCTCCCCCATCGGCGGAGTGGGCATCACAACCCTCGTGGGCAACCGGGTCCGCTTTGCCAACGGAACCATGGGCGTCATCTACCAAGAGGGCAAGACCGAGTGGAAAGAGCTGACCCTGGACAAACTGTACATCGATATTGGCGCAGCAACGAAAGAAGAAGCTCTGGAGAAGGTGAGCATCGGGGAGTTCGGCATCTTCCACCGGGAGTTCGCCGACCTGGGGAACCGCCTGGTGGCCAAAAGCATGGATGACCGCATTGGCTGCGCGGTACTGGTGGAAGCCCTGAGAAGGATCGAAAAACCCAAACACACCCTGTACTGCGTGTTCACCACCCAGGAAGAAGTGGGCCTGAGGGGCGCCCGCACCGCGGCCTTTGGCCTTGACCCTGACCTGGGCATCGCCCTGGACGTGACCCTCACCGGCGATACCCCTGAGGCCAGGCACATGGCCGTCAGCTTGGGCAAGGGGGCCGCGATCAAGGTCAAGGATTCCTCCCTCATTGCCCATCCCAGGGTTAAAGACCTCCTGGTGGACCTGTGCGAAGCAGGAGGGATCCCCTACCAGATGGAAGTACTGGAACGGGGCGGCACCGACGCGGGGGCCATCCACCTGACCAAGGAAGGGGTCCCTTCGGGAACCATCTCCATCCCCACCCGCTATGTGCACTCGCCCTCGGAAATGGTGGATCTGGGAGATGTCCAGGCCTGTGTAGATCTGGTTGTGGCCCTGGCCGGGGCAGACCTGGACGGCGTGATCTAATCCAGGGCACCAAAAAAGAGCTGCTTGCTGCAGGCAGCTCTTTTTTTGATCACCATCCCTCAAATCAAAGATCCAGATCCCGCCTGACATAACCCCAAGCGCCGGCGGCACAGAGGAGTACCGCCAATCCCAGCAAAAGCAGGGCCGTCTGAACCTCAAAGGGCTCCACGGGCAGCTGGGGATTCCAACCAAAGGGCGAGAGCTTGACCGCCCACTGGGGCAGGTTGATCAAGACGCCGAAATAGACGGCGAATACGGAATAGGCCACATAAGCCCAGAGCAGGACGGTGAAGCGCGGACAGAAGCCCACAATCACCACCGCCGCGCCCAGCATGACCAGCATGCCGGGGAGCTGTGCCAAGCTGGCCACAAGGACTGAGGTTAAGGGCGGCCCCTCCCCCAGCACCGCCTGGACAGCTAAGCCCAAGCCCAGGCCCGAAGCCAGCATGGCCAGGGCGCTCACCAAAACGCCCAGGAGCAGAAAACCCAAAAGCAGATTCAGGCGGGAGACCGGCAGGGCCAGAAGGCTTTCCAGGCGGCCTGCTTTTTCTTCTTTGACCAACCGCACCACAGGGAGGAGGGCGGGAATTACCGCCAGCATAGCCGTGACGTCAATCACCATACTCAAAAACTGCTCCGTCAAGGAATAGCCCTGGACCGAGGGGAGGATTTCCCGCAGGAATTCGTTCCCCGCCAGAAACTCTTCCAGATCAGCGAAGACCGAACCGTAGGAGGCGCCCAGGAGAAGCAGGGCACAAAGCCAGCTGATGATGGCGCTGCGCTGCAGGCGGAGGGCCAACCCGAAGGGGCTGCGCAAGAGCCTGGAAGCCCGCTGCCTGCCGGCCCGGGCCCGGAGATAACCGGAGCCCAGGTCCCGTCCCCAGTTCAAGCGGAAGGCACCGGTCCACAGAACCCCAGCGGCGGCCAGCATGATCCCCACAGGCCACCAGTAATTGGCCACATACACTTGGGTGCGCAGGATCAAACCCAAGGGAGTGGCTAAAGACAACCATTCCCGGCCCAGATCACCCAGGCCCCTCAGTACATAGAGCAGGCCCAGGACTGATAGGGAAAGAATTAGGTTGGCCCGGGAAGTCTCTGCCAGCTGGGCAAAGAGAGCGGTCAAACCCGCAAAAAAGAAACCGGTGGTGCCCACCGCGGTGCCGAAGAGCAGAGAGCCCGCGAGATCCACTGACTCCACCCCCGGGACCCACAGGGCGAGCCCGGTGGCCAGGGCCAGACCTGCATTTTGCATCAGTGCCAGAACCAACGGGGCGGCCAGACTGCTCAAGGAGCCCACGGGCAGGGAGAGCAGCAGCTCGTGCCGGCCATCTTCTTCCGAGCTTCTGGTGAGGGCCTGTACCACCAGGATATTCATGATGGCCGCAAGCATGGCCGCAAAGAGCAGCATCTCGTGGCCCACCATGGCGCCGATGGTGTAGTTGTCCAGGCCCCAGCCCGGTCCCAGCATGAAGGTCATGGCCGGGTTGCGCATGGTCTGGGCCATGGCGGCGCGCTCTGCCGGGCTTTTGTAGATCTGGGCATACGAGACCACAACCAGGAAGTTGAGGAGCACGATGGCCAACGCCCACAGCACCACCTGACGCCGCTCCTGGCGCCAGAAAAACCTGCTTAAGGTCAAGGTGCCCGCAAAGTTGCGCTTCATCGCCGGGTCTCCCCTTCGTAATGGCGGATGAATAGATCCTCCAAGGTGGGCGGGGCGCACTCCAGCCGCACAATCTCAAACCTGCTCAGATGGGCCATCACCGCGCCCAGTTCCTCGGCTTCCACCGAGAAGTACGTAACTCCACCCCGCTCCTGAAGGTCATGGACGCCGCTGAACTGCTCCAGGCCCTCCAGGGGCCTTTTGGTCTGCACAGCAACGTGTGTGCTGGTCAGATGCCTCAGCTCGACCAGGGTGCCGCTTTCGATAATCACGCCGTCCCGGATAATGCTGACCCGGTCGCAGACCTTTTCCACTTCGGAGAGAATATGGCTGGAAAGGAGCACGCTCCGTCCCTGGGCCCTCAACTCCTGCAGGCAGTCCTGGAACACCTGCTCCATAAGGGGGTCCAGGCCTGAAGTGGGCTCATCCAGGATCAGCAGTTCCGCCCCGCTGGACAGGGCGGCAATGAGGGCAACCTTCTGCCGGTTTCCCTTGGAATAGGTGCCGCATTTGCGGCTGGGATCGAGGTCAAACCGCTCCAGGAGCTCCCCGCGGAGGCGCTCGTTTCCTGGCCCCCTAAGGCGCGCCAAAAGATCCAAGACCTCACCGCCTGTGAGGTTGGGCCACAGCTGCACTTCCCCGGGCACATAGGCCACCTGCCGGTGGATCTCCACCGCATCTTTCCAGGCATCTCTGCCGAAAACCGTTGCTGTACCGGCAGTGGGCTTGAGCAAACCCAGCAGGATGCGCATGGTGGTCGTCTTTCCCGCGCCGTTGGGGCCGATAAAGCCGTGGATCTCCCCCCTCCGCACAGCTAAGTTCACACCCTTGAGGGCAGAGATGTCTCCAAAGTTCTTCTTCAGCTCCACCGTCTCCAAAACGGTCACAGCCGGACCTCCCTTCGTAAAAAAGTGCCCTCTTGATCCAAAAGGGCACCGGGTTCACTGCAAGACTTTGCTTTAGACTAGAGCAGGCTCTTAACTCTTTCCACCTGGTTGGTGATGATGCCGTCGATGCGGCACAGTTTCATCCGCTCAACATCTGCCTCTTCATCCACTGTCCAGACGTTGACCATCATCCCGTTTTGCTGAGCCGCGGTGACAATTTCGGGAATAACGGCGTGATGATAGGGATGGAGCACCGTGGCCCCGATGCTCTTGGCATAGACCCAGGGGTTTACCAGGGCCGCTGTGTAGAGGATCGCGGTGCGGGCCTGGGGCTTCAAACCCACCAGGTGAGCCAGGGCATAGTGGTTAAACGAGGATATAATAGTGCGTTCCCAGAAGTCATAGCGATCCAGCAGCTGCACCAGTTGTTCGTTGAGTTGCTCAAAGCCCAACCCAGTCTTGACCTCGATGTTGAGCAGGACATCTTTGTCCTTCAGCAGCTCCAGAACCTTCTTCAAGGTGGGGATTTTTTCACCTGCAAACTCGGGGGCAAACCAGGAACCGGCATCTAGAGCCTGCAGTTCCGCCAGGGTAAAGGCCCCTACAGGGCCCTTGCCATCTGTGGTCCGGTTCACCGTGTCATCGTGGATCACCACGATTTCCCCGTCACCGGTGAGGTGCACGTCAAGTTCAATTCCGTCCGTCCCGGCCGCGAGGGCCAACTCGAATGCTGCCATGGTGTTCTCCGGGGCTTTCGCCGAGTAGCCCCGATGTGCTATTACGATCACGCTTATCATCTCCCGCCTTTTAGTGCTTCCAGATCTATCCTGCCGGCGAAAACCTTGGTGGCCGGCCCGGACATAGAGACATGATTGCCTGCACTCCACTCAATGGTGAGCTCGCCGCCGGGGAGCACAACCTCCACCGGTGACTGGACGAAGCCTTCCCTGATGGACACCACCGCGGCTGCACACGCGCCGGTTCCGCAGGCCAGGGTGGGCCCTGCCCCCCGCTCCCACACCCGCACTTTCAGCCGGTTGGCACTCACAACCTGGACGAACTCGATGTTGGCCTTCTGGGGCCACACCGGGTGGTTTTCCAGGGTTGGGCCCCACATGGCCAGGTTGACCTCATCTACGTCGTCCACAAAGACCACCGCGTGGGGATTGCCCATGGAAACAGGGTGGCAGATCCATTCCCGCCCAGAGGCCGCAAGGGACAGCGGCCCCTCCAAATCTGGCTCACCCATATCCACCCTGTACAGTCCACCACTGGCCACAATCTCCTTCACCCCGGCCAAAGTGCCGATGCGCAGCGCAGGTCCTTCCGCCAAAGCCTGGTCCAGCAGATAGTGGGCCATGCAGCGGACGGCATTGCCGCACATTTCAGCCTCGGAACCATCGGCGTTAAAGATGCGCATGGTGAACAGCCCAGCCTCTTTGGTGATCAGCACAAGGCCGTCTGCTCCGATCCCAAAGTGGCGGTGACAGAGCAATCTTGCTAGCTCTTCGCCTTCCGGTAGCAGTTTTCCTCCAAAGTCTTCCATGAAAATGAAGTCATTGCCCAGGCCGTGGTATTTGCTAAAAGCATATTCCACCCTTCTCCCTCCCCACTACAGCAGATGAAAGGCGACCTTGTTAATGGCAGCCTCAATATCCCGCAAGTCTTCTTCGGTAACCAGGTGATTGAGGTGAATTTGAACGGCCCGGCTCAACAGGGCTAAGGTCTGGGGGCAGGTCTCGGGGGAATAGTCCACGCTGCTCCCCTCCGCCAAACTCCAGGGATAACTTCTACCCCAGGGATCCCGCTTGGCCATGAGGAACTCCCAGTTCACGTAGATATGCTGATCGCGGGCCCTGCGGTCCCAGACCTGGAAGGCCGGGATGCCTTCTGCGGTGAGAGCCTGCGCGGTTAGCCTCGCCTTTTCCTCGTCTGCCACGTAAAAGATCAGGCTGACTCCCAGATCACGCTCTGTGCCGAACACGGGGGAAAGTTCGATCTTCTCCTGGTTGCGGAGCCGTTCCACCAGTTTGCGCTTGTTCTCCCGGGTAGCGCGTACAAGATCTGGCATTTTCTCCAGCTGGCCCAGGGAAAGGGCTGCCTGCAGCTCGGTGAGGCGGTAATTCTGGCCGGGGAAGGCGGGTATCTTTCGTTCCAGGAAACGGAACTGATAGCCGGCCCCATCGTGGTACAAAACCGCCCGCTGCCACAGCTCCTCGGAGTTGGTAACCAGCATGCCCCCCTCCCCCGCGGCAATGACTTTGGATTGCTGCAGGCTGAAGCAGCCCACATGGCCCAAAGAGCCCAAGGGACGGCCGCGGTAAGTGCCTCCATTGGCCTGGGCCACATCCTCAATAACCATGAGGTTGTGCTTTTGGGCCACGGCCAGAATCTCATCCATGGCCGCGGAAATCCCCCGCATGTGCACCACAATGACCGCCTTGGTGCGGGAAGTGATCTTGGCCTCGAGATCCTGGGGATCCAAGGTCAAACTGGAATCCACCTCCGCCAAAACAGGTACAGCGCCCACTACAGCCACCGCGGCAGCGGTGGCCACCCAGGTATAGGCGGGGATGATCACTTCATGACCCGGTCCCACGCCCACGGCGATCAGCGCGCAGATCAGGGCCGAAGTGCCCGAATTGACCGCCAGGGCATAGTCGGTACCCACAAAGCGCTTGTACTCCTCTTCCAGGGCCGCGGCCTCAGATGTTTCCAGACCGTCGGGGAGGTAACGGAAGATGCGCTTTTTCTCCAACACCTGAAGAACCCTGGCCTTCTCTTCGGCTCCCAAGGCCTCACTGCCCATATATTTGGACACCCACGGCTTGGTCCTAACGGGAGGACCTCCGTGGATCGCCAGTTTCTCCACGCTCACCACTCCCATCCTCATCACTTCTAACTGTTCTGGAGGTCTGCCCCGATTCCTCTTGGAAGGAAAAAACCGGGCAGAACCCCGGCTTTTATTATACTCCATTTTCTTTAGGCTGTCTCTTTTTTCCGCAGGGCCCGCACCCGCTCCCACACAGCTGGATCCAAGGGCCGGTCAAAGGCCCGAAATCCCGCCAGGGTAAAGCCCAGCTTCTTGGCGAGGCCGCGCATCAGCTCCAGGTGCTCCAGGCTGAGGTCAGCCCCTATGCTCATGTGCTCGTAGCGCCCCTCCAGGGCCAGCATCATGGTTTCAGACATGCAGGCAAAGGCCGTACCCTTTTCAAAACCGAAATTCCAGCCCAGATCGGGGCTGCCGGGCAGGGCAATCACTCCGCCATCGATTACCAAGACATCGGGGCGCTCCTCCAGCACCTCCTTACTCACGTTGCTGGGTCTGGACATGTCACAGACCACCGCACCCCGCTTGAGCACATCGGGGGTGATCAGCGCTTCCAGGCTGCTGGTGGCCGCCAGAATCAGATCGGCCCGGGGCAGGTGCGCCCGGCTGTCCACAGTCAAGGTCAAGGGAGCGCCGCTGGCCAGCACTTCCCGGGCAAACTCCACCCACACGCTCAAGGGCGCATCTTCCGCCGGTACAGAGTCCAGCTGCGCCGCAAAGGCGCCCAAGCTGCCCGGGGCCAATTGGCGGCCGGAACCGGCAAGGGTGCGCAGGTGCTGGATGATCTCCACCGCCACCTTGAGCATGCGGTATTCGCTTTTTTCCGGACGGGCAGGGTTGCCGATCAGGATCAGGTTCTGCACCTGCTCACTCAGGAGAATGGCCAAGGCCTTACCGATGGCCCCACCGGCCCCCACCACCGCCCCGGTGGCGGTGGCCATTTCCAGTCCAACCTCTTTGGCAGCTGAAACGGCCGCTTCCACACCGGAAACCACTGTGTAACTGTTGCCGGTGGTCAGGGCCACATCGGTGTAGGGCAGGAGCTGCCTACCCCCCATGGTCACAACGGAGGTGTAGGCCCCCAGTCCCACAAGGCGCGCCCCCCGCTCCACGGCTAAGTCAATGGCAGCCAGGATCTCCCGTCTGGACTGTTCCTTATCCATGGCCAAGAGCTGGGCGGCGGTTTTGGGCACGCAGATGAAATCGCCGTAGGCACTGCGGCCGCAGTTGTCCACCACCCTTGTGCTGGCCACCACAAAAGGTTCCACCAGATCATTCCAGCGGGAGCTGAGATCCTCCAGCTGTTCAGCTGTTAAGTCCGCCAAGCTGGCGTCGAATTCAGAGTAATTGTCCAAATCCACGGGGTGCACCAAGAAGGCGAAGCGGCCATCGCCCGGTTGGGGACGGGCCTCCTCCACCGTTTGGGGCTGAGCCGCACCGTTCAAAGCAGCCGGGCGGCTGTAGCCGATGAGGTGACCCAAAAAGGCAGCGGTGTTTCTAGAGGCGAGAAGTCCGCAAGCCCGTTCCACCGCCTGCACCACCCGTTCGATCTCCGTCTCGCCCATGGTCAGGGGGGGCTCGATGCGGATCACACTGGCACCGTTAAGGGTGGGGGCCACCCGCACCCGCTCCACGTTCAAAAGGTAAGAGGCCACCATGGGGGTGAGCAGCTCCTGCTCGGCCATAACCCCCAGCAGGCTGTGGGGATAGGGATCCCGGGAATTGACAAACTCGATGCCCAGCATAAAGCCGCGCCCGCGGATGGCCTTCACCACCTGCGGGTACTTGGCCGCGACCCGCTCTAGGCCAGCCTTGAGCTTGGCCCCTTTTTCCCGGACGGACCGCAGGAGGGCACCATCGTCTTTGGTCAAGAGCTCCAGGACGGCCAGGCCCACCCGGGCGCCCAGGGAGTTGCCGGCAAAGGTGGAGGAGTGCTTCAGGCCGAAATCCTCTGTGTAGACCTCTGCCCGGCAGAGCACCGCTCCGATGGGAATAAGGCCTCCGCCCAGGGCCTTGGCCAACACCATCACATCGGGCGTAACCCCTTCTTCGGCGCAGGCAAAGAGCGCGCCGGTACGCCCCAAACCAGTTTGGATTTCATCGAAGATGGTCAGTACCCCATGGCGGGCACAAAGCTCCTGTACCTGCTTCAGGTAGCCCTGGGGCGGCTCCACAATGCCCCCTTCTCCCTGAATGGGCTCCACGATAAAGGCTGCCGTATCCCCGGCGTGTTCTGCTAGATAGCTTTCCAGGGCCTCCAGATCCCCGTAGGGAATGTGGCGAAAGCCCGGAACCGGAGCCCCGAAGGCGCTTTGGTAGTTTTCATTGCCGGTTGCCGACAGGGCGCCCAGCGTTTTGCCGTGGAAGCTGTTTCTGGTGGAGAGGATCACAGGTTTGCCCGTTTTGGCCCGCACCAGTTTGAAGGCGGCCTCCACAGCCTCGGCCCCGCTGTTGGCAAAGGTGACATACTGAAATCCGCTGGGGGCGAGGGCAATCAAGCGGGCGGCCAGCTCCCCCGCGGCTTCCAGAAGGGAGGGCTGGATGAAGCTGGGCTCCTGACGCGCCTCCAGTTCATGCAGGGCCCGCCAGATCTCGGGAGGGTTGTAGCCAAAGGGCAGCGCGCCGTAGGCGGCAATGCAGTCAAGGTACTCCTGCCCCGTATGGTCATAGAGGTAAGGGCCTTGGCCCCGCTGAAAACGCTTATCCAGACCGATATCCTGGAGCAGTTTTCCCAGGTGCGGATTGACAAATTCTATGTACGGATGCATCCTTGTACCTCCCCGGAGTATTGAGCACACTTTGTGCACAATGCTAATTATACCAACTCTAGGCAGGGATTTCAATGAAAAAGTTAAACATTAGGAGAGGAGGGCCCCTACGGGGAGCGCCCCGCGGGAAATCACTAGGGGGGTACAGGATGAGAAGAAGCCTGGCAGTACTGCTTTTGTGCCTGCTGCTCTCGGCGACAGCAGCAGCTAGCATTCACGTTTTTTACCTGCCGGAGAGCGGTTTTCTGCGGGTATCGGGGGAAGTGATTCTCAAACCGGAGACCGCATCCCAGTCACTGCTCCTCTTCCCTGAGGCCCACGTCACCGAATTCTGGGCCGACAGTCTGGTGGAATACAGCGTGGAAAGATCTGCCCACGGCACCGCGGTGATCTTTGCCCTGCGGGAGCTGGGTCCCCAAACAATCACCTTCTCCTACGAGGGGTTGGTGGAACCGCAGCTGCACGAGGCGGTGCTGGGGCGGGACCAGCTCTGGCTGCCGGAGTTCACAGCGCCAGTGGAGGAATGGACGGTGGTGCTGCAGCTCCCAGAAGAATGGGAAGTGGCTGCGGGAGAAGTGGTGCAACTTGATGCCGAAGGTACCTTCCAGCTGATCCATTTGGCGCCCTCAGCCGGGTATCCCACCGTGAAGCTGCTTAGCAGAGCCGCTGCCCTGGAGGAGCTGGCCCAGAACGGCGAAGCCGCTGCAGAACCGGTTGAGGAGGAAGAAGCAGAGGCGGAACTTCCCACGGAAAGTCCCCGCCCCACGGGGATCGCCTCCCGGATCCAACTGCAGATCAACAGGTTCACCAGGGCTTTGAACCAGCGCAGCCTGACTGAACTGAGCGAGCTGCTCAGCCCAGCGCTGCAGGAAAAAGGGCTGGCCCAGTATCTAGCCAGCCTGCCCATGTATTTCGGCACAGTTACCAGTGAAGTTGTCCAGGTGCCCGAGGATCCCAGCGGCACCTATGTGGTAGTCTTTTCCACCGAGCGCGGCCCCCGCTATACAGCAGCCATGGCCTGGCAGGAGACCGCCGGTTTCCTGCAGATGTACCACTTCCACCTCACGCCCGCGGCACCGGATGTGCCCCAGGAAATCCGGGATTCCTGCGCGCAGTTTGTGCAGGATCTCCAGGCTGCCCTGGCCGACCAAGACCGGAGTGCGCTGGAGGCCCTCTTCGCGCCCGATCTGCGCCAGGATCCAGCGGCAACCGCGGACCTGCTGTTCGCTCTGGCGGAGGGCGCCCAGTGGGAGATAGTCCAGATCAGCCTGGAACCCTTCGCGGTGATTGTGGTGGTACCCACGGGTTCCACCAGCCTACTGCTGCAGCTGGATCTAACCCCCGGCCTCTACCACTGGCTGCTCAAGGGACTGCAAATTGTGCCCCTGCCTTAGCGTTTGGACACGATGTACGACATGGCAAAGGCCAAAACTAACCTAGGCACCAACAGCAGCAAAAGCGGTGCCCCCAGGACCAGGAAGATGATGGTATCTTCCACCAGGGCATGGGCTATGGCCATGAAGGTGCCGATAACCTTTGCCTCCCTGGCGCTCACCTGCCCGGTGCGCACATGGTTGATGATCAGGCCCGAGCCGTAGGTCAAGCCGAAGAGCATGGCCACCACCAGCGGAAAAACGCCCTCCTCGCCAACGCCAATGCGCCTAAAGGGCTTAGCCGCGTAGTGGTTCAGCTTCTGCAGCCAGCCGTTGCCCTGGGCGATCTCCAGAACGATCATCAAAGGAACAACTATCAGTCCGATGGTGATAACTCCCCTGACTCCCTGCACAAATCCTTCCCACAGCACCGTCACGACAGCACCACCCCCAAGAGCCAGCCCACCGCCAGCGAGCAGCCGAGGCGGATGAAGAAAATATAGCTTAAGGGGCTGCCCGCCTTTTTGCTGATGGGCAGCTCCACCAGCAGCGAATGGCAGAAGGTGAGCATCACCGCGCAGATGGTGATCTCCTGCCAGCTGAGGGTGAGGGCCATGATGCTGCCCGCCGCGGCGTAGAGGTTGATGAAATAGCCGCTAAAAAGCACCACAGCAGCATCTCCCGACAGCCCAAACCAGCTCAGATAGGGGGCAAAAAGCGCAGTGATGCTCTCCAAAAGGCCGCTGGCCTTAAAAAGAGCCACCACCACCGCCGTGGGCACCACCACTTTAGCCAGTTCCCAGGTGGTCTCTAGCCCCGCTTTAGCACCCCTTTGAATCATGTTCGCTGTGATCTGCATTCCTTGCCACTTCTCCTTCCCGCATCCTTTTCCACAAAGACAGCATTTCCTTAGGCAGTGGACAGGTGAACACGCACTGCCCCCCAGTGCGGGGATGGATGAACTCCACCCGCCAGGAGTGGAGGGCCTGCCCCGGCAGCTCCGGCAGGGCCTCACCGTAGAGGGGATCTCCCACCACGGGGTAGCCTAGATGGGAAAAGTGCACCCGGATCTGGTGGGTGCGCCCGCTTCCCAAGCGCGCCCGCACCAAAGTTGCCTCCTGGCCCCGGCGCAGCACCTGGTACACCGTCCTGGCCGCCTTACCCTGGGGGTCCGCCGTCCGCTTGACCCCGTGGTCCTGCATCCGGGCGATGGGTGCCTCAATGACACCCTGATCTTCCCGGAGCTGGCCCCGGACCAGCGCCAGGTATTCCCTAACCAGCTCCCGCCGGCGCAGCTGCTGCACGAGCCCATGGTGGGTATAGGGTTCTTTGGCCACCAGGATCAGTCCGGAGGTGTCCTTATCCAAACGGTGGACCAAACGCACCTTGGTCTTCAGGCCCAGAACCTGCCAGTAATGGGCGATGGCATTGGCCAGCGTGCCTTCTTGATAGCTCCCGGTGGGGTGGGCCGCCATCCCCGGGGGTTTGTTCACCACCAAGAGATAATCATCTTCATAGACGATGTCTAAAGGGAGCGCCTCCGGCTGCAGCTCCGTAGCCTCATCGAAAAAGACGATCTGGATCTGATCCCCGGCCCGGACCCTTCTGCTCAAGTAATCCCTCTGGCCGTTGAGGAAGATCCCGCCGCCCTTCTTCATGCGCCTGAGCAGGCCCCGGGTGAGCCCCAGCCGGCCGCAGACGATATCCCTAACCATGAGCCCCTCTTCCTGCTCCTCTACAATGGCCGTAAGCACATAGGGATGGTCTAGCATGCCGCCCCTCCCCTGCTCCGCAGCCTCTGGATGGTCAGGGCCGCCGTGAAAAAGAGGGTTGCCACCAAGACCACCGTGGCCCCCGGCGGTGCACCGAAGAAATAGGAGATGTACAGGCCCAGGAAGGAAGAGACCAAACCAAACAGTGCCGCCAGCAGTATCTGCAGCTTAAGCCGCTTGGTGACGAGCCCCGCGGTGGCCGCGGGCGTGATCAAGAGGGCCACAACCAGCACAACTCCCACCGCTTGGATGGAAATGACTATGGCCACGGCAGTCAGGGCCAGCAGCAGGCTCTGGAACAGCACCACGGGAAAACCAGCGGCTTCAGCCCCCAGGGGGTCAAAGGAAGCCAGTACCAGCTGGGGGAAAAACAACACTAAGACCACCACAAGCAGCAGGGCAAAGGCGGCAATTAGGACAATCTCCCTGGCTTGGATGGCCAGCACCGAGCCGAGGAGCAGACTGTTCAGATCGCCCATGAAGCCGGGGCTTGTGGACAGAAGCACAATGCCCAAAGCAAAGACACCGGTGAAGAGAATGGCCAGGGCCGTATCGTTCCTCACATTGGAAACCCGGGTCAAAACCACAACCCCCAGGGAAGTTACAAGAGCAAAGAACAGGGCACTGACGTGGATGCTGATGCCTAAAAGCAGTCCCACGGCGATGCCGGTGAAGGCGGTGTGGGCAATGGCATCACCCATGAAGGCCAGACCCTTGAGCACCACAAAGGTACCGATGGCTGCCGCCACGACGGCCACAAGTCCCACGCCCACAAAGGCCCGCACCATAAACCCGTACTGCAAAGGCTCCAGCAAGAGTTCAAGATTCATGCAGCATAACCTCCCCACCCTCACCCACTTTGGGAAAGTGCCTGGCGAACAGCTCCACCATGATCTCCTCCGTCAAAACTTGAGCGGGGGTACCCACCGCCAGCACCCTGCCGTTGAGGGCCAAAACTTGATCAAAGCACTCGGTCAAGCAGTCCAGGTCATGGGTGGCGGCAATGATGGTCTTGCCAGCTTTCCTCAGCTCCACCAAAAGATCCGCCAGCTCGTGCTGGGCTTGGGCATCAAGGCCCGTTGTGGGTTCGTCCAAGAGGATCAGGTCTGCCTCCTGAACCAGTGCCCGGGCTAGAAATACCCGCTGCCGCTGCCCCCCGCTGAGGGCGCCGATCTGCACCTTCTCCAGGCCTCCCAGACCGAAGAACTCCAGGGCTGAACGGCTGGCGGCATAGTCTTCCCGGCGCAGCCGGCCCCAGAGGCCCTTTCTCACCAGCCGTCCCTGGAGCACCACTTCCAGGACAGTGATGGGAAAAGCCCAATCCACCTCTTCCCCCTGGGGCAGGTAGGCTGCCCTTTTACGCCCCTCCTCTGGGCTCTGCCCAAGCAGGGTCAGGGCGTCGTAGCTCACAGGTTTGAGCAGGCCCACGGCGGTTTTGAGCAGGGTGGATTTACCGCCGCCGTTGGGGCCGATAATGGCCGCTAAAGTCCCCCGGGGCACCTGCCAGGACACATCGCGCAAAACGATGCGCTCCTGGTAGCCTGCGGTCAGGTTCTGGATATCCAGGGCTAACTCCGCTGCTTGCACCTTCATCTCCAGGCCTCCACTAACGTCTGTAAATTGTACGCCATCATCTGCAGATAGGTGGGCACCTCACTGGTGAGGCTGTCGCTGTAGAGCACATGGACCGCGGCCCCCGCTTCCCGGGCCAGGGCCTGCATGTAGCGGGTGCCGCTGCTGATCTGCGGTTCGGTGAACACCACAGGCCTATCCAGCCTGCCCAAAAGCTCCACCAACCGCCCTAGATCCCGGGGATTGGGCTCTGCCTCCGGGTTTTCCACCAGGAATTCCACCACGGCAAAGCCGTAGCGCTCAGCCAGATGGCCAAAAGCGTTGTGGTAAGTGATGATCACCCTGCTTTCTGCAGGGATGGTCTCCAGCTCAGCCCGGAACCTCTCGTCCAGGGCCCAGAGCTCCTGGATGTACGCCTGGGCGCGCCCGGCAAAAAAGTCGCCCAGCTCCGGCCGCAGCTCCGTTAAGGCCGCGGCGATCCTTTCCACATAGGCTACGGCATTGGGCACGCTGAGCCACAGATGGGGATCGGCTGTATGCCCGTGACCGTGACCGTGATCGTGGTGATCCACATCAGGGACCAGCCCCTCCGAGAGCTGGAGCAGGGGGATCCCTGGCCGGGCAGCGCTTTTCACCAAGGGCAGCAGCCAATCATCGAAACCTGCCCCGTTGGCCACCACCAACTCGGCCCTGGCCACCAAACCCGCCTCCCGGGGCGAGGGTTCCCAGGTATGGGGATCCGCCCCCAGGGGTACCAGAGAACTTACGGTCACCGCCTCTCCCCCCACCTGCTCCACGAAATCCTGCAGGATGGAAAAGGTGGCCACCACCTGCACGGGCCGGGCCGCGAGGAGAGGAGTGCTCCCCCAAAACAGTCCCCAGATCAGAACAGCCAACAGCACGCCGCGGACGTTTCGCTGCACACAATCACCCACCTTTCCAAAACGAGAGCAGCCTACCTAGGGGGGCTGCTCTGCAGCACAACACCTTCCGCCTGCAGCCAGCAGCTGCCCAAAGCCGCGGGCAGCAGGCAGGACTGGCCCGCCGCCAGCTCGGAGACGGAACCTTGACACCTAATCTCCGCCCTCCCCCCTAGAGCAGTTAAAACCTGGAACCTATCTTCCAGCTCAAGGAGAAGCCCTTGGGGTTTGTCCAGCACGGCGAAGTGAAAATAACGGGAGCAGCGGGCCAGCTGGTAGCCTCCATCAAGGGCTCGGGGCGAAAAATCGATCACATCCAGCGCCTCTTGGATATGGAGCTCGCGGGATTGCCCTTGGGCATCGACGCGGTCCCAATCGTAGACCCGGTAGGTGGTATCGGAATTCTGCTGGATCTCCGCGACCAGGCAGCCTGCCCCCAAAGCATGCACCAGTCCCGCGGAGACGGGGTAGATCTCACCTGGCCGGACAGGGACCTTGTTTAGGCAGGCTAAGATGGCCTGGCCCCCCTCCTCAATGGCCTGGGCGAACTGACCTTTGGTCACGCCGGGCTTCAGACCCCAGACGATCCAGGCACCGGGCTCGCTGTGCACTATATACCACAACTCGGTTTTGCCCCACGGCTCGCCCTGCGCCTGGGCATAGTCATCGTGGGGATGGACCTGCACCGAAAGGTCATCCTGGGCGTCGATGAGCTTAAACAAAAGGGGAAACCTCCCCGAGGCGGGAACAGCGCTGCCCAGCAGCTCTTCACCATATTCTTCCATCAATTCCACCAGGTTCTTGCCCGCCAAAGGCCCCCGTTCCACCACGCTGGTGCCGTGGGGATGTGCGGCCACATCCCAGCTTTCGCCGACGGATCCGGGAGGCAGGGCCCGTCCCAGGATCTGTTCCAGCCGCCTGCCTCCCCAGATCTTCTCTTTGTAGATGGGGTGAAACGTCAAAGGATAAAGTTCAGGTCTCATGGAATGCCTCCTACTTCAACCGCTGCTCCAGCTGTTTCCTGGCCTCCTCAAAGCCCGGCTTGCCCAGGAGGGCAAACATATTCCGCTTGTACATCTCCACGCCGGGCTGATCGAAAGGATTGACCCCCAAAAGGTAACCGCTCAGGGCACAAGCCTTTTCGAAGAAGTAAATCAGTGCCCCGAGGTAGAAGGGGCTCAGCTCGGGTACATCCACCACCAGGTTGGGCACTCCCCCGTCGGTATGGGCCAAGAGCGTGCCCTGAAAAGCCTTCCGGTTGATTTCAGCAAGGGTTCTGCCCGCCAGGTAGTTGAGTCCGTCCCGGTCGCCGGGATCATGGGGTACCTCCAGCCCTGCCCCTGTTTCCACCCAGATGGTGGTGGCAAAGAGGCTGCGGGCACCGTCCTGCATAAACTGGCCCAGGGAATGGAGATCGGTTGTGAAGTTGACGCTGGCTGGGTAGATGCCCTTGTGGTCCTTGCCCTCGCTTTCGCCAAACAGCTGTTTCCACCATTCGCTGAAATAGTGGAGGGAAGGTTCGTAGTTCACCAAAACCTCGATGCTCTTCCCTTTGCGCTGGAGAATGCTGCGCAGGGCCGCATACTGGTAGGCACCGTTTTCACTGAGCTCCGGCCGGCTGAACCAGCCCCGGGCCGCGGCCGCACCCTCCAAGAGCGCCTCGATGTCAATGCCGGCTGCGGCGATGGGCAGGAGCCCCACCGGCGTCAAAACGGAAAACCTGCCCCCAACATCGTCGGGTATAACAAAGCTGGTGTAACCTTCCGCTTCCGCCATGGCCCGCAGGGCACCTTTGGAGCTGTCGGTGGTGACGTAGATCCTCTCCCTGGCCCCTGCCGCCCCATATTTCTTCTCCAAAAGCTCCCGGAAAAGGCGGAAGGCGATGGCAGGCTCCGTGGTGGTGCCGGATTTGGAGATCACGTTCACGGAAATGTCCAGGTCGGCCACGAGCTCCAGCAGATCCTCAAGGTACTTCCCGCTGATGTTCTGCCCCGCAAAGAAAATCTGGGGCCACTGGCGGACCTCGCTCCTCAGCACGTTGTAAAAGGAGTGGGATAGCGCGGAAATCACGGCCCGGGCTCCCAGATAAGAACCGCCGATGCCGATCACGATCAGGGCCTGGCTCTGCTGCTGGATCCGTTGGGCGGCCTCCTTCAGGCGGGCCAGTTCCCCACGATCAAACTTGGCCGGAAGATCGAGCCAGCCCAAAAAACTGCTCCCGGCACCTGACCCCTCGTGCAGCTGCCTGTGGGCCAGGGCCACCGCAGGTGCCAGGTGCTCTAGTTCATCTGGGCGCACAAAGGGCCCCGCGTAACTGTGGTTAAAAAGAAGTTCTCGCACTTCTAGAATCCTTCCCTTCTCAAAGCTCTTTCCCTTTCTACTCAATACGACACTGCGGGTGAGGTACCTTCCCTGCCATCCCACTTTGTGGTAGACTAAAACCGGAGGTGAAACAACTTGGATGTGGCAATAATCGCAGCCATGGAAGAAGAAGTGGCACAGCTGCGCGCCCAGCTGTCCCAGGCACAGGAAGTGGCAGCGTTCTTTGTGGATCTGCCCATTTACCGGGGCCAGCTGCTGGGTCTGGATGCGGTGCTCGCGCGCTGCGGCATTGGAAAAGTCAACGCCGCCTTGGCGACTCAATACACCATAGATCATTTCAAACCCCGGGTGATTCTAACCTGCGGGGTAGCGGGGGCCATCAGCCCCGAGGTGCGTATTGGCGATGTGGTCATCTCCACGGGAGCTCAGCAGCATGATGTGGATGCCCGGGGGTTTGGCTATGAGCGGGGAGTAATCCCGCGGCTGGCCACAAGCCTCTTCCCCGCGGATCCCGATCTGGTGGAATTGGCAGCGGAAGCAGCCGTGGAAAAGCTGGGGGCTCAGCGGGTACATCAGGGCCTGGTGGTCTCAGGCGATCTCTTTGTCCATTCCCGGGAGCAGAGGGAGGAAATCCTCCGGTTTTTCCCCGGGGCCCTGTGCACAGACATGGAAGCCGCGGCCATCGCCCAGGTGGCAGCGGCAAACGGCATACCCTACCTCAGCTTGCAGGCCATGTCTGATCAAGCTGATGAAGAGGCGGGCCAGGCCTTCTACCAAACCCTAGATGAAGTTCTGGCGGGCTTGAACCAAGTCGTGCTAGGGCTGCTGCAGCGGCTGAGGGCCCAGCTCTGACTGCTCAGCATGGCGCCACTCCCAGAAATGCAGGATGGCCTGGCTGAGCCTTTGGGCCAGTGCCGAGCGGAACTGGGGATCGCCAAGTTTGGCGAGGTCAGCTGGATTGGACATGAACCCCACTTCCACCAGGACAACGGGGGGCCTGGCCTTTAAAAGCAGGAGCGTGCTGCGGGGTATGGGTGCCCGCTCATTGAGCACCTGCACCTTGGCCAGCTCTTCCAGCACCAGCTGGGCGTAGCGCTCACCCAGGTAGCTGTCTTTCATGAAAAACACGATGGCCCCAGCTTCGCTGGAATCCTTAGCCGCATTGGCGTGCACGCTCATGCCCACCTGGGCCTGGTTCATGAGCTTAAAACGGCCCAGGAGATCCCGGCGGTGGCGGGTGCCTTCACTCACCAGGTGGCTCACATCGCGATCAGAATCCCGGGTGAGCCCCACCTTCAGGCCCCTGCTTTCCAGGATTGCGGCCATCTGCAGCACGATGTCCAGCACATAGTCTTTTTCATAGAGCTCACCTGCCCCAATGGCCCCTGGGTCGATGCCGCCGTGCCCCGCATCCAGCATCACATCATAGACGATCTCTTGATGCAGGAGGCTCAAGGCGTGTAGACCCAAGGGATAGTTGTGGTAAAGGGCCAGCAGGATCACCACACCTAAGGCGGCTAGAATACACCAGCCCACACCCTTGGGCAGGATGAGAATGTACAAACGGGACATGCTTGGGCCCCCTTTCCTTCCCATGTATATTCTGGAAAGGGTTGCCCTAGCAGAGTATCGACTCTAGAAAGGAAGTGAAAGGGATGAAGAGAGTACTGTGTTTGGCGCTGATTTTGGTCCTCCTGTTCAGCAGTCTTGCCGCCGCGGCTAAGCTTCCCGGGGAAATCTTGGAAGAAGCCGCCGCCGTCCTGAAAGAGATGACCCAGCAGCCAGACTCTGAACAGCTCCAGAGCATGCTGCGCACCGCCCACGGAGTCGCCATCTTCCCGTCGGTTATCAAGGCGGGGCTGGGCGTGGGCGGCAGATACGGCGAAGGGGTAGTGCTTAGGCGCGATGAGTCCACAGGCAAGTGGTACGGCCCCTATTTCGTAGAAATGATGGGCCTCTCCTATGGACTGCAGATCGGTTTGCAGAACATCTCCCTGGTTTTGGTGGTGGCCACGGAAGAAGGCATCAAAAGCCTGCAGGAGGGGCGGATCACCTTAGGCGGCAACATCTCCCTGGCCGCGGGACCCGTGGGCCGCTCTGCGGAGGCGGGCACCGACATCCAGCTGAAAGCGGCCATGTACAGCTACTCCATGAGCCGCGGCGTTTTTGCTGGCGCTTCTTTGGAAGGTTCCACCATCAACAACAACGCCAGTGCCAACCGGGTGTACTGGGATGGGGACATGACTCCCCGCCAGATGCTCAACCAGGAAGCTAAAGGGGAGGCGATCCAAGCGCTCCTGGATGAGCTGAACCGCATCAGCACAGAAGCACCGGAAGGATGAGGCCATGAACGAGATTAAAGTAGAGAGCTTTTCCCTGGACCACACCAAGGTTCAGGCACCGTATGTCCGGCAGGCGGAGATCTTCCACACCCCCAAGGGTGATGTCATCACGAAGTACGATCTCCGCTTCACCCAGCCCAATCAGGAGATTATGTCCACCGGCGCGGTGCACGCGCTGGAGCACTTCCTGGCGGGATTCCTCCGGGCAGAACTGCAGGGGGTGATCGACCTTTCCCCCATGGGCTGCCGCACGGGGTTCTACCTGATCAAACTGGGCCAGGCCAGTGAAGCTGAGGTTGCCCAGGCCCTGATTCGCGCCTTGGGGAAAGTGCTGGAAGCAGAGACAGTCCCGGCCCGCAGCCCCGTGCAGTGCGGCAACTACCGGGACCTCTCCCTGTTCGGCGCCAAGGAATACGCCAGGGCGGTGAAAGAAAGGCTGGCAGAAAGATACCAAGCGGCGAAGAGCTAGCCGCGCTAAAGGGGAACCCAAGCTCAGGCCCGGGTTCCCCTTTTTTGATCGCTTGCTACTTCTTCTGCAGTTTGGCCCAGGTATCCTTCAGGGGTACCGTGCGGTTGAAAACCAGCCGCTCCGCCGTGGAATCGAGGTCGGCGCAGAAATACCCGAGCCGCTCGAACTGGAACTTGTCGCCGGGCTGAACATCCTTCAGGCTCAACTCAACCCGGGCATCGCTGAGAACCTCCAGGGAGTTGGGATTGAGGTTCTCAAAGAGATCGCCCTCGTTGGGATCCTCCTTGTTGAACAGGTGATCGTAGAGGCGCACCTCCGCGGGCAGGGAATGCTCCGCCGCCACCCAGTGCAGCGTGGCCTTCACCTTGCGCCCATCCGGAGCGGATCCGCCCTTGGTCTCGGGATCGTAAACGGCCCGCAGTTCCACCACATTCCCGGCCTCATCGAGGATCACGTCGGTACACTTGATGAAATAGGCGAAGCGCAGGCGTACCTCCCGGCCCGGAGCCAAGCGGTAGAACTTCTTCGGCGGATCGAGCATAAAGTCATCCCGTTCGATAAAGATCTCCCGAGCAAAGGGAACCAAACGGGTGCCCGCTTTCGGATCATTGGGGTTGTTCACCGCTTCCAGGTACTCCACCTGGCCCTCTGGGTAGTTTTCAATCACCACCTTCAGGGGACGCAGCACCGCCATGGCCCGGGGTGCCTTTTGGTTGAGATCATCCCGCAGGCAGTGCTCCAGCAGGGCGTAATCTACGATGCTGTTGGCCTTGGCCACACCGATGCGCTCGCAGAAATCCCGGATGGCTTCAGGTGTGTAGCCCCGGCGGCGCAGGCCGGCCAGGGTGGGCATCCGGGGATCGTCCCAGCCCCGCACAATGCCCTTTTCCACCAGCTGCAGCAGTTTGCGCTTGCTCATCACGGTATAACTCAAGTTCAAGCGGGCAAACTCGATCTGCTGGGGATGGGGTTTGGGATAAACCTGTTCCAGGATCCACTCGTAGAGCGGCCTGTTGTTCTCGAACTCCAGCGTGCAGATGGAATGGGTAATGCCCTCGATGGCATCGGACAGACAGTGGGTAAAATCATACATGGGATAAATCACCCACTGGTCACCTGTGCGGTGGTGGGGCACCTTCTTGATGCGGTATAGCACCGGATCCCGCATGACCACGTTGGGCGCGGCCATATCGATCTTGGCCCGGAGCACATGGCTGCCCTCTTCGAACTCGCCGTTTTTCATCCTTTCGAAGAGCTCCAGATTCTCCTCCACGGAGCGGTTGCGGTAAGGGCTTTCTTTGCCCGGTTCGGTCAGGGTACCCCGGTACTCCCGGATCTGCTCCGCGCTGAGCTCACAGACGTAAGCCTTCCCCTGTTTGATCAGCTCCACCGCGAAATCGTAAAGCTGGGGGAAATAATCGGAGGCGTAGTACAGGTGCTCGCCCCAGTCAAAGCCCAGCCAGCGCACGTCCTCCATGATGCTTTCGATGTATTCCACATCTTCTTTCTCCGGGTTGGTATCATCAAAACGCAGGTGGCAGGTGCCGTTGTAATCCTTGGCTAAGCCGAAGTTTAGGCAGATGGACTTGGCATGCCCGATATGCAGGTAGCCATTGGGCTCCGGTGGGAACCTGGTGACCACCTTCTTAACCTTGCCCGAAGCCAGGTCCTCTTCAATAATGCTGCGGATGAAGTTGCTGGGGGTGGTGTTGGTATCCATCGGCATATCCTCTCCTCTAGCTTTCCTCTTATCCACTCTAACATAATCACACCGGCTGTCAAGGTGTTCCATCCCCCGCAGGTCGGGCCCCCCGGACACAGATGCACCGACCGGCGGTGGCGCTACCCATGCGGGCGCTTGCCGCCAAGCCCTCTCCGCGGCAGAAGGCGTGGAGAAAACCAGCGGCAAAGGCATCGCCGGCCCCTGTTGTATCCACAGGCTCCACAGCCGGGGCAGGCACAAAGCCCAACCCCTCCTCCGCCGCCCACAGACAGCCCTGGGCGCCCAGGGTGAGCACCACCCGGGGGTAAAAGCGGAGGAGTTCACGGGCCACCGCCTCCGGTTCCCTGGCCCCGGTGAGGACACGGCCCTCATCCAGATTGGGAAAAAGCACCGCCGCCCCGCGGGTGAGCCGCAGAAACCTTTCTCTACCAAACTCCGCCAAAAGGGCGTAGGAAGCGGGATCCACCGAGAAGGGGATGCCCCGCCGACGCGCCCTGTCCAGAAGCTCTGCTGCCGCTTCGCGCAAAGGCTCGGAACCGAAGAAGGAATAGCCGGTAAGGTGCAGATGGCCTAAGCCGGTGAAAAAGCGTTCAGATAGATCGATGGGCTCAAAGAGGAGGTTGGCCCCCCGGGAGGTGACCATGGTCCTCTCCCCCTGCTCATCCACGAAGAGCAGAATCATCCCGCTGGGACCGGGCTTTTCCACGAGAAAAAGCTCGATTCCCAGGCTGTCGAGCTCCGCAGCCAGCTGGCTGCCCAGTGGATCGCTGCCCACGGCTCCCGCCAAGCGCACCTGACTGCCCAAGCTGGCCAGCCAAGCCGCGACGTTGGCCGCGGAACCCCCTCCCCGGCAGGTGATCTCCCCCGTAACGTCACTGCGGGGCTGCAGGGGCCCGTGGGTTCTGACGGAAATATCTAAGACCAGGTCTCCGAAGACCCCGATCATGGCTGACCCGCCCGGCAGTAGGCCTTGGCCAGCTGCGCGCCGAGCTTGAGGTTGTTCTTCACCAGGGCGATATTGGCCCGCACTGTCTCGCCCCCGCTGATCTCGTGCAGCCGGCGGAGGATAAAGGGAGTCACGTCCTTGCCGGTAATACCCTGGGCGGCACATTCTCCGAGAATCTGCTCCAGCCAGGCGTTGAACCGCTCCCCATCCAAGGCATCCTCCTCGGGAATGGGTGTCACCACAACCATGCCGCCGGGGATGCCCAGCCTTTCTTTGACCCGGAAGGCCTCCACGATCTGCTCCGGCCCATCCAGTCGGTAGTCAACCTTCAGGCCGCTCTCCCTGAGGTAAAAGGCGGGAAAGCTGTCCGTTTGATACCCGATGACGCTGGTGCCCTGGCTTTCCAGAACCTCCAGGGTCTTGGGGAGATCCAGCACCGATTTGGCCCCGGCACAGACTACCATAACACTATACATCGCTAAAGCCTGCAGATCGGCAGATACATCAAAGGTCTGTTCCGCGGCCCGGTGCACCCCTCCGATGCCGCCGGTGACAAAGACTTTGATGCCTGCCCAATGGGCGATCTGCATGGTTGCAGCCACGGTTGTGGCCCCATCCAAACCTAAAGCCGCCAAGAGGGGAACATCCCGCAGACTGGCCTTGGGCACACCGCCGGACTGGGCTAAATAGTGGATCTCCTCTTCGGATAGCCCCACCTTAAGCTGCCCCCCTAAGATGGCGATGGTGGCCGGTACTACCCCCTCCTCCCAAAGCAGCCCTTCCAGCTCCAAGGCCAGCTGGTAGTTTTCTGGATAGGGGAAGCCGTGGGCGATAATGGTGGACTCTAAAGCCACCACCGGCTTGTTTTGCGCTAAAGCGTTACTTACTTCCGGGCTCAACTTGAGCATGGCCGTTCCCCTCCGCCAAAAGAACTTCTAAAGTGGGCTTGATGCCCCAATACTCCTTAAACTCGGCATATTCCCGGGCCGCCTGCCCGCGCTTTTGGTGCCCGCCCCGGAAAGCCCTAATCAACAGGTTCTTGGGCGTGTGCTCCAGGTCAATGAACTCCATGATCTGTACAGCATAGCCCTGCATCTCCAGAAGCTTTCCCCTGGCGGCATCGGTGAGCAGCGCCGCGGTGCGCTCCTTGAGGATGCCGTGCTGCAAAAGCACTGACTGGGTCCCCTTTTGGAGCTGAGTGAAGATTTCGTGCTGGCAGCAGGGGACCGCCAAAATTACCCGAGCGCCCCACCGCACAGCCTGGGCCAGGGCGAAATCGGTGGCCACATCGCAGGCATGCAGAGAAACCACCAGATCCACTTGACCCTCCGCGGCAAAGTCCCGGATATCGGCGCAGACAAACTCCAGGTGCTTGTAGCCGAGCTTTTTGGCCATCTCGCTGCAGAAAGCCACCACATCTTCCTTCAGGTCCAAACCCGTTAGGCGAACGGGCAGCTGCAGCTCCTCCACCAGATAGTGATAGAGGGCAAAGGTAAGATAGGCTCTGCCGCTGCCGAAATCCACCACGTTCAGCACCCCGCCGTCCCGTGGCTGGAGATGGGGCAGGCAGTCCTCCACTATCTCCAAATACTTGTTGAGCTGCCGGAACTTGTGGTAGCGCTTGGCCAAGACCCGTCCGGCGCTGTTCATCACCCCCAGCTCCACCAAGAAGGGATAGGGGGTGCCCTCCTGGAGGATGTAGCGCTTGGGACGGTCGTGGGCCAGGTTCGCCTCTGCCCTACGCTGGGAAGGCGGCTGGCGCAGGATCTTCCCTCCCCCCTTTTTGCCCAGGAGCACCTGGTAATCCGCCTCCTCCGTACAGAGGAGGGCTTGGCGGAAGTCGTCCTGCAGAAGCCCGCAGATCAGCTCGCCGGCCTCCCCGGGCAGGAGATTGCGGTGCTGCACCTTATCCCCCAGGTGGTAAGCAGCTTGGTAGTGTAAGCGGCCCCTTAATTCCAGAGGCCGCAGCGACACCCGTTCATAGGGAATGGATTTGCGGCGCCGCTTGCTCAAGACCGCCCTGAGCAGAGCGCCTCGGGGCAGCAGCTCTCCTAAAAGCTGCGCCAGTTCATCATACTCCTGCATCCTGCCTCACCTGCCTATCCCGCCACCAACTTTTCGATGATGGGTCGGAAGAAGTCCTGCTGTTCATGGATCCAAAGCAGCATGGCCATGTTTTTGTCCGCCAGGGAAGTGCTGCCCAGATCCAGGTAATGGGCGATGAACAAAAGCTGAATCAGGTAGATGATATGGAGGAAGGCAAATCCTTCAGTTCTGGTGAGTGGTTCCACCGAACAATACCCTACGATCAGCTCCCGGACAAAGCCCAACCATTCCCGGCGCCTTTGGGGCCGATCAAACTCCCCGCTCAGCACGGCGGTGGCCAGATAACAAAGGTCAAATAGGCGGATTCCCAGGCGGACCCGGTCGAAATCTAGAATGCCCACAATCCTGCCGTCCCGGAAGATGAGATTCCCGGGATGGAAATCCCTGTGGATGAGCTGCCTGGGCAGGGCTTCGTAGGGGTTCACCAGTTCGCCGCCGATGGCTTCCTTCAGGGGATGCAGGCTGTGGCCGAACTTCAGGGCGGCATGGCTCTGCACCGCGGGCCAGGCGTAGCTGGCCGCTTCCTGAAAGAGATCAAAGACGGGGAAGGAATCGCCCGCGGGGTATTCCGCCAGAACCCGATGCAGCCTTGCCAATGTAGCCCCAGCTTCCCTGGCAAAGGCCGCGGTGTAGCCGCCCAGCTTATCCCCGGGGGTGCCTTCCACAAAGCGGTAGAGCACATAAATCCCCAGCTGGTACTCGGCCCAGGGCGTTTCCTCCTTGGTAAACAGCAGGGGCGAAATGGGCTGTCCTTGGGCCGTGAGCCAGTTGAGCAGGTCGTATTCCTCCCAGACCCGGCTGCGGGCCGTCCTGTGTTTGAGAATGTAGGTTTCCTGCCCCAACTGCACGCGCCAAACCCCATCCTCCACAGAGGTGATGTCCGCCTGCCTGAATTCAGGACCCCACTTCGCTAAAAGCTCCTTCACTCCAGATCCCCCTGTCCGTTCAAATGCCGCGGAGATTCACCTGCTCTGCTGGAGAGCACAAACTCCGTATTGCGCACAATAGTATCGGCTATTTCTTGCACTGCGTTCATAATCCACATATAGGTCTGGGTATTGGGCTCGTAGTTGGCCTCGCCAAAGGCGTGGATCCTCCGCTGCTGCTGCAGCTTATTCACCTGCGCGAATTCCTCCCGGGCACCCCGGGCATAGACGCCATAGGTCCTGCCCCCGTTTTGGTTGATCAAGGAAAAGACGGGAACGTCACTGGGGCCATCGGCGATGTAGATCATGTTCTGGAAGGGAATGCGCCGTTCAGAGCGGGGAATATAGCTGTTTACATCGATCCCTTCCAGTTTGTTGACCCCCTTGTTGATCTCAAAGATGGCCCGGGTTTTGGTGGTGTTGTCGATCACATAGCCAATATCCTGGATCACAATTTCCTCTTCGGGCACTTCCGGGACACCGCCCTTGAGAAAGCCCGGGGGAAGGCGCACCTCCACAAACTCGCAGGCCCAGATGCCGTCCACGTAGTTGGCGATCTTGCTCCCCAAGATCATCTGCCGCAGGCCGGTGCTGACAATATAGTGTTCCACTTTGATATCGTATTTACGATATACAGGATCGTTGGCCACATAGTCCTTCACCGCTTGGAAGAACTCGGGCAGTCCAGGGTAAAACTCCAGTTCACTGCCGAGCTGCCTGAGCAGCTTGTTGTTGAGGCCGCGGAAGATACCTGCCCGCACATAAGATAGGATATGGTTCAGGTAGATGCTGTCCTCGGCCACCATTTCATTGCCTTCCCGGCGGAGATACTTGGGCAGGGCATTGACCTCACGCCAGAAGGCGCGGCCGTCCACGTTGTAGTACCGGAACAGCGGCTCCTGCATATAACCGGGGATCAGGGTCTTGTCAAAATCCCAAATAATGGCAATGTGCGTTTTGGTCACCAGCTCCGCCACCATGGAACCACCCTCCTACCCAAGATCTACTGGGAGCCTGTGCCCCCAGGTGATGGCTGTTTCCTCTACAGTGCAGTTATACGACAGAACGCGAACTCCTGCTTGCTGGGCACGGCGCAGAGCTTGCGCAAAGCGGGGATCGATCTGGGCTGCGGGGCTGAAGGTCTTGGCATCTGCCCTCTGCACCACAAAGAGCACTCCGCCCTGAAACTCCCCCGTGGACTGCAGCTCCGTCAGCTCCTGTACATGCCTTGTCCCCCTCGCGGTGACAGCATCCGGGAAGAGGGCAGTGCCCTCCTGCACCAGCGTGCAGCTCTTCACTTCCAGAAGCAGCTTTTCTCCCCCATCGTTTTCCAGGAGAAAGTCGAAGCGGGAGCCGCCCTGGGTATACTCGCTGCGCAGCACATGCCACTCGGCGAGCTCGGCGATGGCCCCCCGGCGCAGAGCCTCCGCCGCCAGATGGTTAACCAGTGCGGACTGCAGGGAGACTAAAACCGAGCTGGCAGCCTGCACCAAAATCACCGACCACCGCGTTTTCCGGGTGGGCTCTGCTGCCTGGCGCAAATAGAGCCGCGCGTCGGGCACCAGAAGTTCCTTGAGCCTCCCTGGATCGGCCAGATGGGCTGCCACCAGCTCCCCTGAGCTTTCCAGCCGGCAGTGCACCACAAAGCGGTTGGGGCGCTCAACAAAGCGAGCCGGCACCAAGGGACCGAATTCCAGGGAAATACTGCTTAGCACTGACTCACCACCTAGTTGACTGCTGTGCCTAATACAATTCCATACGGAGAAGCGCATTCCTGCGCAGAAGAGGAGAAAGAGCGGGAAATGGCGAAGTGAAACGGCGCTGAGGAGGAGTGCTTATGACCATCAAGGTGCCCCCCGAGGCTCTGCAGGCCTGTGCCATCCTCAAAGAGCACGGCTTCCAGGCCTACCTGGTGGGTGGGGCCGTTCGCGACAGCCTGCTGGGCCTTGAGCCCACGGATTGGGACATTGCCACCGACGCCGTACCGGACCAGGTGGAAGAGCTCTTTCCAGGATCCCTCCCCACCGGCAAGAGGTTTGGTACGGTAACCGTCTTTGTGGCAGGCAGAGGCCTGGAAGTGACCACCATGCGCAGCGACGGACCCTACAGCGACCAAAGGCGGCCCGACTACATCATCTTCACGGACCGCCTGGAACTGGACCTGGCCAGGCGCGATTTCACCATCAACGCCTTGGGGTACGACCCCTTGGCCCGGCGCCTCATCGATCCCTTTCAAGGGCGCAAACATCTGAGGAGAAAGCTGCTGGCTACCGTAGGGGAACCTACCCACCGTTTTCGGGAAGACCCCCTGCGCATGCTGCGCCTTTTGCGTTTCCAAGCCACCTTGGGCTTTAGGATCGAGAAAAAGACCGAACAGGTCCTGCCGAAGCTGGCACCTCTCATAGTTACAGTGAGCCCCGAGAGAATCCTCGCGGAGCTCAATAAGATGCTGCTGGGCAGAGAACTCCTCTCTGCCCTGCAAACCTTTACCATAAGCGGCCTCCTGCAAAAGGTCCTGCCGGAGCTGGCCGCCTGCCGGGGGCTGCCTGCGGGCCCCCAGCATCCCTATGATCTTCTCACCCACTCCTGCACGGCGGCGCATTTCGCCCATCCGGACTTAGCCCTGCGCTGGGCGGCCCTGCTCCACGACCTGGGCAAGCAGCACAGCCTGGGGCGGGATCACGCGGAGCTGAGCGCGGCCATGGCCGGGCAGCTGCTGCGGCGCCTGCGGGCCAGCAGCAGCTTGATCAGCCAAGTGACAGCGCTCATCACGTACCACATGTTTTCGGTGCATCCCCACTCCTCGGACCGGGCCCTCAGGAGATTCCTGGGCCAGGTGGGCCCGGAGCTGGCCTTGGCCTTAGTGAAACTGCGCCAGGCCGATATGGCCGGCATGAACGCTCCGGTTCGGCAGATCATCGCCTTCGGCAAGGAGATGGAAGCCCGCCTCCGGGCTATCCTCCAGGAAGAAAGCGCCCTTTCCCTCAAGGACCTGAAACTAGATGGGCACGACCTGATGGCCGCCCTAGACCTTAAGCCTGGGCCCATCATCGGCGAGATTCTCAATTATCTCCTGGAGCAGGTCTGGGAAAACCCTGATCTCAATGAAACGCAAACCCTCCTGGAGCTGGCCCGAAGGTACCTACGGACTTCTTAATGGATTATGGTTACATTCTGGGCCCGGCCGTTCTTCTCCAGGGAAGTCTCCCCGCTGGGATCAGGCGCCTTGATTTCCGTAAACTCCACGGGCGTACCGGGCTTGAGATGTTTGTCCCGCTGATCCGCGGACAGGTTCGCCCTGGTGAAGAAATAGTCTCCCTTATCACCGCGGATAAAACCGTAATTGCCCATAAAGCGCTTGATTACACCCCTCTGCTTGCGGGGCGCGGCATCTTTGGGAATGACCCGCATCCAGTACACCGGCGGCGTCTTGTTGTTGCTCCGCACCTCAAAGAGATCAGGGTAGGACCGGAGAATATCCAAGAGGTTGGTGTAGTTGTAGCTGCGGGGGTCAAAATCGGAGAACTCCCGGCGGATGGCCTGTCCCAGATGGGCCAAAAGCAGCCAGCCATCGCTGTCCTCCTCACTAGCCTCATAGGCCCGCCGCACAATATCCTCCACCGGCAGGGCCCCCGGTGAGGTCTTGTTTTCTTCCTCCACAGCCGAACTGCCGGAAAAACCCAGGTTTTCCAGGTAGATAAAGCGATTGCAGGAACGCACTAAGATATTCTTGGTGCCCTGGCGGCCGATGCCGCACACATACATACCGTGCTCCCGCAAACGCAGCGCCAAGCTGTAATAGTCGCTGTCGCTGGATACGATGCAAAAAGCATTGACCGGATTCCGGTTGGTGGACACGATCTCAATGGCATCCATGATCAAGGCGCCGTCGGTGGCATTCTGCCCGTAGCGGAACTGCTGGACCGGCCTGACCGGATAGCTCTGCAGCAGCTCCTTCCACCCACCCATGTGGGGTTCGGTCCAGTCGCCGTAGACCCTAGTCAAGATGATCTCGCCGGAGCGGTTGATTTCGGCCAAGATGGGCCCTAAGAACCGCGGGGCGATATTCTCACCATCAATCAAGATGGCAAAACGATGTTCTGACACAAAAACCCTCCTAATAATAGACGTCTAACTTGCGGGCTGGCGCGGCCCGGCCGCCAGCCCCTTAGTGTTAATAGTGGCCCAACATCCCCCAGACCATGGCTCGTTTTTCACACACTTTGTAAACCCCATAGCCCAGGGCAAGGTGCCCTATCCCAATCAAAAACAACAAAACTAGCTTGGCTAAACCGATCTCCAGCAGGCTCTGGCCGCGGATCATAATATCCCGCACCAGGCTGGCGCCGAAGCTCCCCGGCAGAAGGCGCAGCCAAAACGCTTTCTCCGCAGGTACAGCCACCAGGGCAATCAAAACAAACTGCACCATCTGCGTGTAGCTGTCTATGCGCTTAAAGACCAGAGCTAGACCAGCTGCGGCAAAGCCTATGGCCACAGGCCCGAAGAGAGTACCCACCAGAACCGGCAAAAGCCCACCCACATCAATATTGACCACGGCGCCGCTGGTCCAGAGGGCAGCGGTCAAGAGCAGGGCCACCATCACCAGATTGGCTAAAAACGCGGCGGCAACATTGGCCCCCATCACCCAGCCAAAACCGTGGGTGGACATATACAGCTGCTCCAGTGTACCGGTGAGGGATTCATTGCGGACGGTGTTGTACACGTCCTGGTAGCTGGTCATCAAAAAGAACCAGAGCACGTAACCCACCACGAGAGCTTCCAGGGTATCCCCCTCCGTGCCCGCTGGCGCAACCAACCCCTTGTAGCCCCCCAAGATGAGCAGGAAGACCACATACAAAGTGAGCATACCGCCTAGGCTGTTGAAAAGGTAGCGGCGGAAGTAGACATACTGCCTCTTCAGAAATGCCCAAAACAGGATCAGCTTTTTACGCACCGTGCTCGCTCCTTCCCAGGATCTCCAGAAAGACGCGCTCAAAGCTTGTCTGCTTCTGCTCGATGGCGCAGATCACCGTGCTGTTGGCCGCCAGGATGCCAAAAAGTTCATGGAGCACTTGGGCATCCTCCAGGGGAACAGTAAGTGCGATTTTGCCGTTGTTTTCCTCTTCCAAGAGCACCTGGGGTAAGGCCTGGATGGCCTGCTGCTGGGCGGGGGTCAGGCTTTCGCCAATGACGATGCGGCAGACCTTCACCTGAAACAAATCCAGAAGATGATCGATACTGTCGTCGGCCACGATGCGGCCTTCATTGATGATGATCACCCTCTCGCAGGTGTCCTGCACCACATTCATGTCGTGGGAAGTGAGGATCACCGTGCGCCCCTCGTCCTGAACGATCCTTTTCAGCAGCTCCCGTATTTCCAAGGAAGCCTGCACATCCAGGCCTAAGGTGGGTTCATCCAGGAGAACCACACGGCTTTGGGCAATCAACGCGACCGCAGTGGCCAGTTTTTGCTGCATGCCCCTGGACAGCTTCCGGGCCTCGGTGTCAGCCTTGTCGTTCAGCTTGAAAAGATCCAGGTAACGGGCGATCTCGGGCTGAATTTCCCGAGGGCTGCGCCCCTTGAGGGCCGCAAAGAACTCCAGATTCTCCCGGCAGGTTAGCCGCCAGTAGATATTGCGGTTGCCCTCCAAAACCGCGCTCACATCCACTAGAGCCTCAGTGCGCCGACAGACCATGTCCTTGCCGTTGATGAAGATCTGTCCGGCATCGGGCCTGATCAAGCCGCACATCATCTTCACAATGGTGGTTTTGCCGGCGCCGTTGGGGCCCAAAAGCCCCACCAGCTGCCCCTGGGGAACCTGGAAACTAACGCGGTCCACAGCCTTCACCGGCGGCGCTCCCCGGCGGCCGGGATATGTCTTCTCTAGAGATTCGACCCGGACCATACGATCCCCCCGCTCACTCTAGCTCTGGACAACTTCCATATTCTAGCTCCTCCAGTCTTTTCCTCTCTCACCCGGGAGAATCGCTCCCCCGCTGGCGCTCGACGGCCAGGGAGCTGAGGAATCCCTCCCAGTGCAACCGCAGGCTTCCCCCAGGTGCGGTGAATTCTGCCAGGTTGTTGCTCCCCAGAAACTGCAGCCTCTGCCCTCCTGGCGATAGTGCTAGATCGGGAGGAACGATCAGGTTCACCTGCGAGCCCAGGGCGGTGAGGTGCAGATCCAGCGCCCGGTCCACATAGATGGTCACCTGGCTGTTAAGCACGGTGAGCCTCAGGGTTTCCACCGGGATGCCCCGCAGATCGAGGCTCCCCGTGCAGTGGGCCAGCCGCTGTTCCAAGGACCAAGAAACCTTTGGAGAGAGCTCGAGGTCCCAAGCGTTCACCCGCCGGCGGTTAGCCCACCACGGCCGAACCTTTTGCCGCAGCAGAATCTGGGCCAGTTCTCCCTCCGCGCCCTCCATGTTTGCGGCCCCCGATGGGCCTCCGAGTACGCCCCAGTAATGGACGCTGCCATCACCGGGTACCTGGGTTATGGTTCCACCCCCGAAGTAGATCGCAAGCTCTCCCGAACGGACCTGGGGGTAGAGCGCGGAGCTCATGCCCATGGTGGACTGCAGTCCACGGCTTGTTTCCTTGACAGGCATAAAGTGCCCGAAACAGATGTAGGCCAGAACCAAGACTGCCGCCAGACCCCAGACCGGCGTCCTGCCCCGCCTGCGGGCAGACACCCAGTAAAGAAGGGCTGTTCCGCCCAGAAGCACTGCTCCCCCAAGCTCGTACCCTAAGATACTCAGCAGCACGGCCAATCCGCCCAAAACCACCAGGCTGATCAAGCCCATGTGCCCCACTCCTTGTGTATAACGCTCCACCCGGATCTTAGAACCTGGAAAGGGAAAATCCCTCCGCCTTCAGACCAACTCCCTTCCGGCCCCTGACCTATTTTACCAGGCTGGGAAAGCGCTTGGCACAGGACCTAACAAAAACGGGTACAGAACCATCTGTACCCAAGGGAGGAGGCGGGATACCCCGCCTCCGGCAAACCTTTAGTCCAGCCGGGGCCCCGCCGCGCGTACCTCCGGCGCCAAGCCGGCATACTTCGCCTGGAAGTTGGCCTGGAAAGCCTTGGCCAGCTCCCGGGCCTTGGCGTCGTAAGCCGCGGGGTCGTCCCAGGTCTTTTTGGGATCCAGAATCTCGCTGGGTACATCTGGGCAGCTCACGGGTACCTTGAAGCCGAAAATGGGATCCAGGCGCGTTTCCACATGGTCCAGCTCGCCCGAGAGGGCCGCGGTCACCATGCGCCTTGTGTGTTTCAGCGAGATGCGCTGCCCAACGCCATAGGGGCCGCCGGACCAGCCGGTGTTGATCAAAAACACCTTGGCCCCGTGCTTGTTTACCCGCTCTTTCAGCATCTCCGCATACTTCAAGGGGCTAAGCGGCAGGAAAGGCTCGCCGAAGCAGGCGGAAAAGGTCGCCTCTGGCTCTTTGATGCCCCGTTCGGTGCCCGCCAGCTTACTGGTGTAACCGGAGATAAAGTGGTACATAATCTGCTCATCTTCCAAGATGCTGATGGGGGGCAGAACCCCAAAGGCATCGGCGGTGAGGAAAACCACCGCGGTGGGATGGCCCGCGATGCTGGGATCCACCCTGCCGGGGATGTAGTCCAGGGGATAGGCGCACCGGGTGTTTTCCGTGAGGGAGCCGTCGGCGTAATCGGCGATGTGTTCGTGGGGATCCAGGACCACGTTCTCCAAAACCGCGCCGAAGCGGATAGCATCCCAGATCTGCGGCTCATGCTCCCGGGACAAGTTGATGCACTTGGCGTAGCAGCCGCCCTCCAGGTTGAAGATGCCCCCTTCGGACCAGCCGTGCTCATCATCCCCCACCAGCCTGCGCTGGGGATCTGCAGAAAGGGTGGTTTTGCCCGTCCCCGATAACCCGAAAAAGAGGGCGGTGCGACCATCTGCACCCACGTTCGCCGAGCAGTGCATGGACAAAACTCCATCCCTGGGCAGAAGATAGTTCATCACAGTAAAAATGGACTTCTTGATTTCCCCGGCGTAGGCGGTGCCGCCAATGAGCACCACCCGCTCCTTGAAGGAGACGATGACAAAGGCTTCCGAATTGGTGCCATCCCGTTCAGGGACGGCCTGGAGGCCGGGTACAGCAATAACCGTAAACTGGGGCTCATGGCCCTGAAGGGCTTCCCGGGGCGGACGGATAAACAGCTGACGGGCAAAGAGATTCTGCCAGGCGTACTGGTTGATCACCCGCAGAGGCATACTGTGATCGGGGTGGGCGCCCACATACCCATCAAAGACAAACAGCTCATCCCGCTGCTCCAGGAAGTCCAGCACCAGGTCGTAGATCTTGTGGAACTTCTCTTCGCTGAAGGGCACGTTAACCTTGCCCCAGGCCACCGTATCCCGGGTGACTTCATCTTCCACTATGAACTTATCGTTAGGCGAACGTCCGGTGTATTTCCCCGTTGTGGTGGAGAAAGCGCCGGTGGAAGAAAGCCTGCCTTCCCCCCGCCTGAGCGCGGCTTCCACCAACTGAGGTGCCGACAAATTGAAGCGAGTGCTGGGCCGGTTCAATACTGCCGCTAGTCTGGATGTTCTAGCTTCTGTCATTTCTGCATAAACCTCCTTGCTGCATCTTGGTTGGAAACTGCGGTGCTAGTTCCTTCCTCTCCATACCTCTTCCCTATGCGAGCGCGAAAACCTCTCAACACCAATCGATTTCCACCTGGGTCACACTCCAGCGGGGTTCGGCATCAAGGAAGTTCAAAACCAGCTGCAGCTGCCGCTCCACATGCTCGCGGCTTGCGCCCACCATGGCGATTCCGATGGTGGCCCTCTGCCACAGATCCGCTCCGTCCAGCTGGGCGATGGACACGTTAAAGCGGTGCTGAACCTTCTGGATCATACCCTTGACCACCTGCCGTTTATCCTTGAGGGATGTGGCTCCGGGGATGTATACTTCCACTCTCAAGGTACCCACCAGCATGTCAGTTCCTCCTACCACGCTTCTTCGATGGTTCCTCCACCCAGGCAGATGGGGCCCTGGTAAAAGACCACTGCCTGACCGGGGGTAATGGCCCTCTGCCGCCTGTGGAACTCCACGTGCGCGCCGTCCCCGGTAATGTGCACCGTCACCTCTTGATCTGCCTGCCGGTAGCGGAATTTGGCGGTGCAGGTGAAGCGCTCCCCGGGGGGCTCGCCCCGTACCCAGCTCAGGTCCACCGCCCGCAGGGCCCCGCTGTATAGGGCAGGGTGATCCCGACCCTGGGCCACCACCAGAGTATTTGTAGTCAGGTCCTTGCCCACCACAAACCAAGGCTCTCCGGCACCGCCGATCCCCAAGCCCTTGCGCTGCCCCAGGGTATGGTACATGAGCCCATCATGGTAGCCCTTGAGCTCACCGTCTACGCTGCGGATCTCCCCCGGTTGGGCCGGCAGGTAGCGGGAGAGAAACTCCTTGAAGTTCTTCTCCCCGATGAAGCAGATGCCCGTGCTGTCCCTTTTGTGCGCGGTGTGAAGCCCAGCCTGCCTGGCCTTTTCCCGCACTTCCTCTTTGGTCATGTGCCCAATGGGAAACAGAGTTCTGGCCAGCTGCTTCTGGCCCAGGGTGTAGAGGAAGTAGGATTGATCCTTGTTGGCATCCACTCCCCTGAGCAGGGTATACCAACCGTTCTCCCTGCCGATTTGGGCGTAGTGCCCCGTGGCCAAGTAATCCGCCTCCAGATCCAGGGCCTTTTCCAGGAAAGCCTTGAACTTGATCTCCTTGTTGCACAGAATATCGGGATTGGGCGTGCGCCCCCGCTTGTACTCCTCCAGGAAATAGACGAAAACCCGATCCCAGTACTCCTGTTCAAAATTCACTGTATAATACGGAATGCCGATCTGATCGCAGACCCGCCGCACATCATCATAGTCTTCATCCGCTGTGCACAAGCCGCTTTCATCCCGCTCATCCCAGTTCTTCATGAAGATACCTATGACTTCATAGCCTGCTTCTTTCAGCACCAGTGCGGCGACGGAGGAATCCACTCCCCCGGACATTCCCACCACTACACGCGGCACTTCCAACACCTTCCTTAAGCCGTTGCAGCCACAAACTGGCTGTTGTAGAGCTCGGCGTAAAACCCGCCCCGGGCCAAAAGTTCCTCATGGGTCCCCTGCTCCACTATCTCGCCCTCATTGATCACCAAGATGCGGTCGGCATCCAGGATCGTGGAGAGCCTGTGGGCGATGACGAAATTGGTGCGCCCCTCCATCAGCCTGGCCATGGCCCGCTGAATCAAACGCTCAGTGCGGGTGTCCACGGAACTTGTGGCCTCATCCAAAATGAGCACCACCGGGTCAGCCAAGATCGCCCGGGCGATGGTGAGCAGCTGGCGCTGCCCCTGGGAGATGCCTGAAGCATCGCCCCTTAAGATAGTATCATATCCCTGGGGCAGTGTGCGAATAAAGTGATCCACATAGGCTGCCTTGGCCGCCTGCACAATTTCCTCATCGGTCGCGCCCGGCCGGCCGTAGGCAATGTTCTCCTTGATGGTTCCCTCAAACAGCCAGGTGTCCTGGAGCACCATGCCAAACATGGTGCGCAGACTGCCCCGCTTGATTGTCCGCAGATCATGCCCGTCGAAGTAGATCGCCCCGGAGTCCACATCGTAAAAGCGCATGAGCAGGTTGACCAAAGTGGTTTTGCCCGCGCCCGTGGGCCCCACGATGGCAATCAGCTGCCCCGGCTGCACCTCCAGGTTCACGTCCTTGAGCACGGGTTGACCTGGCTCGTAGCCAAAATTCACACCGCTGAGCCTGATTTCTCCCCGGGGGCTCGAAAGGGTCAAGGCCTTTGGGGGATCCGCCGGCTCTTCTTCTTCATCCAAGAGCTCGAAGACCCGTTCCGCCGCGGCCACGGTGGACTGGAGAACATTGGCGATGCTGGCCAGCTCAGTGATGGGCATGCCGAACTGACGGGAGTACTGCAAAAAGGCCTGGACATGGCCTACCGTGAGCGCTCCCTGGGCGGCAAACAGTCCACCGGCTACGGCAATCACCACATAGCCCAGGTTGCCCACAAAGCGGATCAGGGGCATGATGGTACCCGAGACAAACTGCGCCTTCCAGTCCTGCCCATAGAGTTCATCGTTCACCTGGACGAAGGCAGAGGTCACTTCCTGTTCCAAACCATAGGCCTTGACGATGCGGTGCCCGGTAAACGCTTCCTCCACATGGCCGTTGAGCTCACCGAGGATCCGCTGGTGCCGTACGAAATACTTCTGGGAACGGCTGGCAATGAACACGCTGAGCCCCGCACTGAGGGGCAGCATGCCCATGGTGAGCAGGGTGAGTACGGGGCTGATGCTGAGCATCATAGCGGTAACCCCCACCATGGATACCAGGGAAGCCAAAACCTGAATCACGCTCTGTTGGAGGCTCTGGCTGATCACATCCACGTCATTGGTGATGCGGCTTAAGGTATCGCCGTGGGCCGTTGCATCATAGTACTTCAGGGGCAGCCGAGCCAGTTTGCTGCTCACGTCTTCCCGCAGGTTGTACACGGTCTGCTGGGCCACGCTGACCATGACCATCTGCTGCACATAGCCGAAGAGCGTGCTGAACAGGTAGGTGCCGCCCAAAAGCAGCAGGATGCGCCCGATGGCGGCAAAATCCACGCCGACACCCGTACCCTGCAGGCGTCCCATCATCCCTTCAAACAAGATGGTTGTGCCTTGGCCCATGATCCTAGGGCTGAGAATGCTGAAGAGGTTCCCAAGGATGGTGGCGGCCAGCACCACGAGCAGCTTCCACCTATGGGGCCGCAGATAGCCCAAGAGGCGGCGCAGCGTTCCCTTGAAATCCTTGGCTTTTTCCACGGGGCGCCCAATGCCCCGGGGGCCGAAACCGCCCCCGCGGCCCTGGCCCCTTCCCGCTACAGGCCTGGTCATGAAGCAGCCTCCTCTCCGAACTGAGATGCCACAATTTCCTGGTACACCGGGCAGTCCCGCAGCAGCGATTCGTGGGTTCCCTGGCCCACGATCCGCCCGGCATCCAGAACCAGGATCTGGTCCGCGTGCATGATGGTGCTCACCCGCTGGGCCACCACGATCACTGTGGCATCCCGGGCTGCCTTAGCCAGCTCCTGGCGCAGCCGGGCATCGGTCTTGTAATCCAGGGCAGAAAAGGAATCGTCAAGCAGATAGATCTTGGGCCTGCGCACCAGCGCCCTGGCAATGGACAGCCTCTGCTTCTGCCCGCCGGAAAGGTTAGTCCCCCCTTGGGCCACCTCGCTTTGGAAACCCTCTTCCCTTTCGGCAATGAACTCCAGAGCCTGGGCGATCCTGGCTGCCTCGGCCACCTCTTCCTCGCCGGCATCCAGTCTGCCGTTTCTGATGTTGGAGGCGATGGTTCCGGAAAAGAGCACCGCCTGCTGGGGCACATAGCCTATCTGGGCCCGCAGCTCACTTTGGGCCAGGTCCCTGAGGTCCACTCCATCCAGGGTAATCCGGCCCGCATCGGGGTCATGGAAGCGCAGCAGCAGCTCCAAAATGGTGGATTTCCCTGAACCCGTCCCGCCGATGATGGCAGTCACCTGCCCCGGTCGGGCGGTGAAGCTGATGTCGCTCAAAACGGGCTTTTCTGCACCTGGATAGGAAAAGGTAACCCCGGCAAAGCGCACCTCACCCCGGGGGGAGGACAGGGTCCGGGCCTGCGGCGTATCTTGGATGGAGGGTTCAGTGGAAAGCACTTCCACAATCCGCTGGGCAGAGGCGGAAGCCCTGGGCAAGTTCACAAAAATCATGGAGAGCATCATCACGGCCATGAAGGTCTGCATGGTGTACTGCAGGAAGGCCATCAGATCTCCCACCTGCATCAGTCCCGCATCAATGCGCTGGGCGGCAAACCAGATAATCACGATGTTAGTCAGGTTGATGAGCAAGCCCAAAAGGGGCATGAGGGTGATCATGATCCGGCTCACCTTCAGCGCGGTCTGGGTCAGATCTCGGTTCGCCTGGGCAAAGCGGGCCCGTTCATCGTCTTCCCGGTTGAACGCCCGGATTACCCGCACCCCCATGAGCTGTTCCCGCACCACCAAGTTCAGCCGGTCCAGCTTCTCCTGGAGGCCTTTGAACAGGGGCACACCCTTAGACATAACCAAAAAGACCAAAACTGCCATAATGGGGATTAGGCCCAGGAGGATCACGGCCAGCTGGGCATCTTTACGTACCACCATGAGCACGCCCCCCACGGCCATCAGCGGTGCCCGCATGGCCATCCGCATGCTCATGCGGAACATGTTCTGGATCTGCTGCACGTCGTTGGTTGTCCTGGTGATCAGGGACGGGGCGCCGAAATGATCAAAGTCCCGGGGGGAGAACTCCCCCACCCGGCTGAATACCGCCAGGCGCACATCCCTACCGAAGCCTCCCGCCGCCCGGGAGGCCAGGTAGTTGCCTACGATGGAACAGAGAACCCCCGCCAGGGCTACCGCGAGCATCACGGCTCCGGTCCGCCAGATCAGGCTGATATTGCCTAAGGCAATCCCCTCATCCACGATGCGGCTCATAAGGTCGGGCAGCCGCAGGGTGGCCATAACCTCCAGAAAGACCAGGCCAGAAACGACGATCACTGTGGGTAAATACGGCTTGATGTACTGCTTCAGTCTCCACATCTTTTTTGGTTCCTCTCCTCGAAGAAGGTCCGCGCCCGGCGCAGCAGGCGCATGAGCTGTCGCCCATCCTCTTCACCTAAGTAGTCCATGAACTCCCCAAGACAACGGGATGCTTCCTCTTTGGCGCTGCGGACCAGGGCAGAACCCCGCTGAGTGGGCCGCACATAGACCACCCTTCGATCCCCATCACCGCTGAGTCTCTCCACCAAACCCTGCTCCTCCAAGGTGTTCACCAGGGAGGTGATGGTGGGTCGGGTCAGCTTAAGCAGATCCCCCAACTCCGAGGGCTGCAGGCCTGGGCAGTCTTCCCCCACGCGGTGGTGCAGAAGAAAGAGCAGCCGCAGGGCGCTGCCCCCCACAGGTGCCGAACAGCGGAAAAACTCCCGTCCGCAGATCTTCAGGCTCTGTAGGGTTTCCATAAATTCCAGGACAAGATCTCCCTGGGCCACCCCGTTCACTCCCTTATCAGGTAGGATAATAGTTCGCAACACAAATTATTCTATCCCAAAACTACCTCCGGATCAACAAAAAAGCTAGGTTGCCCTAGCTTTTTTGGCATGTTTTTTCCACCATTCTTCCTACTGCACGATCACCCGATGGTAGATCTTTTTGCCTTTGCGGATAATCAGCTCGTTCCCGCTGAAATCCTCCAGGGTTACCACCCGGTCGATGCTTTCCACCCGCTCCTGGCCCAGGGTGATTCCCCCCTGGTCAATCAGGCGTCTGGCTTCGCTGCGGCTGGAAACCAGGGAAGTCTCGGCGAGCAGGGTAACAATATCCATCCCTTCGGCGAAGCGCCCCCGGGGGAGGGTTGTGGAGGGCATGCCCTCGTGGGTGCCGCCCCCGCCAAAGACGGCCCTGGCGGCATCCCGCGCTTTGCGGGCTTCCTCTTCACCGTGGACGAACTTGGTCACCTCAAAGGCCAAAACCTCTTTCGCCTGGTTGATCGCGGAACCTTCCAGGGCGCCTAAGCGGCGCACCTCCTCCATGGGCAGCATGGTCAGCAGGGCCAGTGTTTTCTCCACATCGGCATCATCCACGTTGCGCAGGTACTGGTAGAACTCATAGGGGCTGGTCCGCTCGGCATCCAGCCATACGGTGCCCGCCTCGGTCTTGCCCATCTTGACGCCGGTGGCAGTTGTCAGCAGGGTCAAAGTGAGGCCGTACACCTCTTCCCCTTCCACACGGCGCACCAGTTCACAGCCGCCCAAAATGTTGGACCACTGGTCGTTGCCCCCCAGCTGCAGACGGCAGTTGTAGCGGCGGAACAGCTCCAGGAAGTCGAAGGATTGGATCAAGAGGTAGCTGAATTCCAAGAAGGTCAGCCCCGCCTCCAACCGGGATTTGTACGCTTCCATGGCCAGCATGCGGTTTACCGTAAAGTGCCTGCCGATCTCCCGCACAAAATCCATGAAATTCAGGTCCAGCAGCCAGTCCCCGTTGTTCACCAGGATGGCCGATCCATCCTCGAAGTTGAAGAAACGGGAAAACTGCTCGCGAAACCTTTCCACGTTCTCGGCAATGGTCTCGGGCTTAAGCAGCTGCCGCATTTCCGATTTACCGGAAGGGTCTCCCACCATGGTGGTGCCCCCGCCCACGACCATGATGGGCCGGTGGCCGGCGCGGTAGAGATGAAGCGCGCTCAGGATGGGGATCAAGTGCCCCAGAGTCAGGCTGGGGGCGGTGGCATCAAAGCCGATGTAAAAGGTAACCGGCCCTTTGGCCAAAAGTTCCCGCAGCTCCTCCCGGTGGGTGATCTGTTCCACATACCCTCGCTCTTCCAACACGTCCAGTACGTTGCTCATGACCATCCTCCCTCCCTAAAACAAAAATTCTCTCCATCCTAAGGACGAGAGAACCCGTGGTACCACCTTAATTCACACGCCGGCGGCGCGCCTCTTAGCCATGCTAACGGGTGGCGCCCGGAGCAGTCTCCTGCTCAAGCTCCAGAGTGTAATTCGCCTGGCGGAGCCGGGCCCCGCCACCATGTTCTACAGGCTTCGCACCACCCAGCCTGCTCTCTGAGTACCCATGGTTGGCTACTGCGCTCCTTCATTGCCCCGATCAGTGTTGCCAAAATTCTACCACAGTCAAGGCTGAACCGTCAAGCACCTCTCCCCCTTTTGTTCACTTGGCTCATTGTAGAATGAAATGCAACACGAAGAAATGAATGGAACCACAGCCAGAAACCCTGTATGATGTTGGTAACCAAACTAACACGATACGGAGGGTTTAGCTATGGTTCCTGAACATAAGAATACCACATCTCGTAGCAAGTTTAAACATTTCTCTGCGTTCGAGCGAGGTAAAATCAGTGCCCTCCTAGACCAAGGTCTAACAGTTAGGGCCATCGCCCGGGAACTGGGAAGGCACCCAAGCACCATAGCCAGGGAAATCAAGCGAGGAACAACAACACAGCTGGATACGAATTTAGTGGCACATCAACGCTACTACCCGGAAACCGGCCAAGCAGTCTACGAAAAGAACAGGGCCAACTGT